>CANIFK010000014.1 GCA_947466555.1 Acidobacteriota bacterium
CCCTGCACAATGGCCAAGTCCGGCTTCAGGTCTTTGAACACCGGTTCCAGCGCCGCCAGCATCCGCGAGGAAGACTGGAACAGCGTCTGGCCCGGCAGCATCAGGTCCAGGTCGACGTCCGGCTTCACCCGGAACGCCTCCAGCACCTGGTCCAGCATCTGCCGGTGTTGCGCCGTTACGCAAACCTTGACATCGAAGTGTTCCGGCTCCGACTGCAGATGGCGCAGTACGGGGCACAGTTTAATGGCCTCCGGCCGGGTTCCAAACAGAAAAAGGGTACGAATTGGCAAGGCGATTGTTCTCGAAACCCGGACGGTGAGGACGAAAGGTTACAGGCTACTTGTGGCGATAGGTGATGCGGCCTTTTGTCAGATCGTAGGGCGACATTTCTAATGTGACGCGATCTCCCGCCAGCACACGGATACGATTCCGGCGCAGTTTTCCGGCGAGATGGGCGAGTACGAGCCGTTCCTGGTCCAACTGCACGCTGAACAACCCGCTAGGGAACTTTTCGACCACAGTTCCGGTAACTTCAATACAATCCTCTTTGCTCATTGGCCTCCTGGGCGCTTACGTTCATCGGAGAATAGACAAACTCTCTCCGTTACAAGTATAGCGGCATCTGCGCAAGGGTCTCAAATCCTCTCAATCTCTCTCCAATCCCGCCGATAAGTTCCGTTGGAGAAAGGAGCGGGATGATCTCGGTGAAAGATGCAGTCTCGGAACTAGACCGGCAGACAAAGGCAATGGAGGAGCGGACGCGCCTCGCCCGCAAATGCCTCACCTACTGGCAGCAGTCGATGCTCTCCATGGAGGAGCACGTATTCCCACTCTTCCCCGGCGCTGCCCGCAAAACGGAGGAGGACTGGCAGCAGGTCCACGCCTGTCTGGAGGAGGACGTCCCGGAAGCCGTTCTCGATTCCACTCCCCGCCTCGTCGAACGGGTGCTCTACAACTACGCCCAGGAGTCCCGCCGCACGCAGCGCGAGGACATGGACGCCGTTAAATCCATCCTCTCCGTCATGGCCTCGGCCGCCGAATCCGCCCGTTCCCGCACGGATCTCCAAAGCGGGGACCTCGAAGGCGTCTGTGAAGCGCTCGGACGCCTCGTCCAATTGGACGACCTCGAACAACTCCGCAACCAACTCACCGCCGAAGCCGCCCATCTCCGCGAAAGCGTCACGAAAATGGTGCAGGACAATCGCCAGTCCATCGCCGCCATGGAGGCCGATCTCGTCCAGTTCCGCACGAGCCTCGCCGAAGCCGAAGCCGCCGCCTCCACGGACTCGCTCACCGGCCTCGCCAACCGCCGCGAACTCGAACGCCAGCTCGACCATCGCATCCAATCGATGACGCCGTTCTGCGCCCTGCTCTTCGATCTCGATTTCTTCAAAAGCATCAACGACCGCTTTGGCCACGAATGCGGCGACATGGTCCTCCGCCAGTTCGCCAACGTGCTCAACGAACAGGTCCGGCCCGGCGACGTGGTCGCCCGCTGGGGTGGCGATGAGTTCTTCGTCATCTTCGATTGCCCTCTCAAAGACGCGCTCCGTCGCTGCGGCCAGATCTCGGAAAAGCTCAGCCGCCGCTACGAAATCCAGTGGCAGGGCAAATCGATTCTCCTTCCCATCCGCGCCAGCTCCGGCGTCGTCGAGTACTGCTGTGGCGAATCGGCCGCCGATCTTTTCCGCCGTGCCGACGAAGCCATGTATGCCGCCAAAGCCTCCCGCCCCGGCGCCCGCCCCTGATCCGGCCCGCCTGATCCGTCCCCGATGCGGCTAGAATGGGGGGGAAGGGAAGTAGCCGCGGCCGCGCCAGGTTTCGCTCGGTTCGCTCATAGAATGTCTGATACGCAGGTTGTTGCTGGAAAAAATATTCTGATCACCGGAGCGGGCCGGGGAATCGGAAAACGCTTTGCCCTCGGAATGGCGGCGCGCGGTGCGAAAGTCGGGCTGCTCGCCCGCAGCCGCGGTGAACTCGACCTCGCCCAATTGGAAATCGAACAAGCCGGCGGCATCGCCATGCGCCTTCGTGCCGATGTCCGCGACGCCGAACAGGTCGCCGCCGCCGTCGATCGCATGCGCGTCCATTGGGGTTCCATCGATATCCTCATCTGCGCCGCCGGCATCCAGGGTCCCATCGGCCGCCTCGTCGACGTCTCCCCCAAAGCCTGGTGGGACACGATTGAGACCAATCTCCACGGTGTCATGCTCGCCACCCGCGCCGTCCTCCCGGAGATGATCGCCCGCCGCTCCGGCAAGGTCATCGCCGTCTCCGGCGGTGGAGCGCTCACGCCCCGCCCCAATTTTTCCGCCTATTCCGCCAGCAAAACCGCCCTCGTTCGCCTCATCGAAACCATCGCCGCCGAAATTGCCGAAGACAACGTGCAGATCAACTGCCTCGCCCCCGGCGGCGCCTACACCTCGATGACCGACGAAATCCTCGCCGCCGGTGACCGTGCCGGGTGGAAGGAAATCGAAGACGCCAAGCAGGTCCGCATGACCGGCGGCGCCAGCCCGGAAAAGCAACTCCAACTGGCCCTCTTTCTCGCCAGCGAACGGTCGAATCACATCAGCGGCAAGGTCGTCCACGTCAACGACGAATGGCGCAAGCTCGAACAGGGCCAGGTCAACCAGGAGCTTTACACCCTCCGCCGCGTCGTAAAGGTATAAACTACCGGGTGCCATGCGCCCGATCCGCCTTCTCCTCGCCGCCCTCCTGCTCACCACCCTGGCCCTCGCCCAACAGCCCCCGCAGGCCCCTAAACGCAAGAAGCTCCTCGCCATCGGCCAGACCAAAGGCTTCCAGCACGATTCAACCAGCGACGGCCTCGCCACCCTCTGGAAAATCGGCAAGGAGACCGGCCTGTGGGACACCTACATCCGCACCGACACCCAGCTGATCACCAAGAAGAAGCTGGGCGCCAACGCCAAGAATCTCGACTACTTCGACGCCATTTTCTTCTACACCTCCGGCGAACTCGATTTGGACGACGAGCAAAAACAGGCCCTCCTCGAATTCGTCCGCACCGAAGGCAAGGGCTTCATGGCCGCCCACAGCGGCGTCGACACGCTCTACACCTGGCCCGAATACGGCGAACTGGTCGGCGGCTACTTCGACCTTCACCCCTGGAATCAGATCAAAGCTAAGATCATCAACGAAGATCCCAAGCATCCCGCCACCGCCCACTTCCCGCCCGATTTCTTCCTCTTCGACGAAATCTATCAGCTCAAAAACTACTCCCGCGACCGTGTCCGCGTCCTCATGCGCCTCGACGCCGACAGCGTCGATCTGACCAACAAAAACGTCCGCCGCACCGACCGCGACTTCGCCGTCAGCTGGGTCCGCAACTACGGCCGCGGCCGCGTCTTCGTCTCCACCCTCGGCCACCGTTCAGAAATATGGGAACTCCCCCAGGTCCAAAAAATGTGGCTCGAAGCCACCAAATGGGTCATGCAGATAAATCCTAGGTGACTGTCACCTAGGAAAAGGCTGAGTCTAACTACGCAACCGCCGCCCCACAAAAAACAAAACCAACGCCACGCCCAAAATACAAAGCGCCACCACAAACAGCCCCCGCACAATCCCATCCCCCACGCTCAACAGCGCATTCCCCACCACCGTCGCCCCCCGCGCCACCACCTCAATCGGATGCGCGTTCGCATCCAACGGAGCCCGCGCCGCCGCCGCCGGAGCCATCCACTGCTTCACCACATCGATCCCGAAATAAACACTCGCCCCCAGCGCAGGCACCCCCAGCACGACCCCCGCCCACATCAAGATGTTCCCCAACACCGGATGCGCGCTCATTGGATCGTAACCAGATCCTCCGTCTGCATCTTCTTCAACTGCCCGCACGCCGCATAAATATCCAACCCCCGCGGCCGCCGCACGTAACACGGCATCGACTTCATCACAATCTTCTGGAAACTCGCCACCCGCTCCGGATCCGGCGTCTGGAACGGAATCCCCGGCCCCGGGTTCAGCGCAATAAAATTCACCTTCGCCCGCATGTTGGCCAACAGCGCCACCACCCGCCGCGCATCGGCGTCGGTATCGTTCACCCCGCGCAGCATCACATACTCAAAAAACAAAAACTCCCGCGGCCGCAGCGGAAAGGCCTTACAAGCCTCCATCAAATCGGCTAAATGATACTTCTTCGTAATCGGCATCAACTCCCGCCGCTGCTCCTCGTGCGAAGCATTCAACGAAATCGCCAGATGCGGCCGCACCTCCGCCGCCCCCAACTCCGCAATCTTCGGCACAATCCCCGATGTCGACACCGTAATCCGCCGCTGCGAAAAACCCACCCCATGCGCATCGCACAGAATCCGCGTGGCCTTCAAAACATTGGGCAGGTTCAACAGCGGCTCGCCCATGCCCATCATCACAATGTTGACGTGCTCGGCCCGCGGGTCCAGCCCATGCTCTTTGCAAACATGCAGCACCTGGCCCACAATCTCGCCCGCGCTCAGGCTCCGCTCCAGCCCCATCTGCGCCGTCAAACAGAACTTGCAATCCACCGGACAACCGACCTGCGAAGAGATGCAGATCGTGTGCCGGTCGTCCTGCGGCATCAGCACCGTCTCCACGCTCCGCCCATCGGCCGGCAGCTTCAGCAGGTACCGCGTCGTCCCGTCGGCCGAGTCAAACCGCTGGTCTACCTCCAGCCGCCCGTGGGGCATCTGGCTCCGCAGTTGATCCCGCAACTCCTTCGGCAACGCCGTCTGCTCGTCCAGATCAGCAACGTTCCGGCGATACAATGCATCATATATCTGGCGGGCACGATACGGCCGCGCTCCCTCGCCCAGCAGTTCCAGCAGGTCGGGGACATCAAGTCCAAGTAAAGTAGGCTGAGCGCGTTGTCCCATCCCTTCTAGAATAGAAGGGAAACCTGCGCTAGCGCATTCCATGTCAAAAACTTTGAATCGATCTCTTGCCGTCGAGACCACGGTGCTCCCCAACGGCCTCAAAATTATCACCGAGTCCATGCCTGGCGCCCGCTCGCTTTCCCTCGGTCTCTGGCTCCGCTCCGGTTCCCGCCGCGAAACCGCCGCCGAGAATGGCATCAGCCATTTCATTGAGCACATGCTGTTCAAAGGGACGGAGCGCCGCTCCACCCACGAAATCGCCCGCGAACTCGACACCATCGGCGGCTACTCCGACGCCTTCACCGGCAAGGAAATCGTCAGCTTCAACGCCAAGGTTCTCGACGAACACGCCCCCCACGCCTTCGACATTCTCTCCGACATGCTCCTCCGCCCGCTCTTCCGCGAGGAAGATCTGGAAAAGGAAAAAGGCGTCGTCCTCGAAGAGATCAAGATGGATTTGGACAGCGCCGAATCCCAAACCCACGAGCTCTTCTGCAAGAAGTTCTGGAAGGAAGACCCGCTCGGCTGGCCCATTCTCGGCACGCCCAAAACCGTCAAAAGCTTCCACCCCAAAATGCTCCGGGAATACTGGGGCCGTCACTACGTCCCCGGCAACATGCTCATCACCGCCGCCGGAAAAGTGAAGCACGCCGCCTTCGTTAAAATGGTCGACGCCGTCATGGGCTCCATGCCCAAAGGCGCCCCGCTGCCCGCGCTGCCCGACGTCAACGTCTTCCCGCAGATCGCCATGAAGACCAAGGCCTCGCTCGAACAGGCCCAGGTCTGCATCGCCGCGCCGTCGTATCCGATGGTCCACGTCAAACGCTTCGGCTGCTATCTGCTCAATACGATTCTCGGCGGCGGCATGAGCTCGCGCCTCTTCCAGAACGTGCGCGAACGCCAGGGCCTGGTCTACAACATCGGCAGCGAACTGTCTCTCTATCGGGACTCCGGCGCCATGGCCATCTACGCCGGCACCTCGCCCGCCTCCCTCCGCAAAGTCGTCTCCAGCGTGATGGAGGAACTGCGCGGCATCAAGAACGGCCCCATCGCCGACGAAGAGCTCCGCCGCGCCAAGGAAAACCTCAAGGCCTCGGTCGTCCTCGGCCTCGAATCCCCCGGATCCCGTATGTCGAATCTCGCCCGCCAGGAGATCTTCTTCGGACGCTTCCTCGATCTCGATGAAACCATCGCCTCCATCGACGCCGTCCAAATTGCAGACATTCAGGACATCGCCCAAACGTTCTTGAAACCAGAGAACATGGCCCTCACCATCGTCGGCCCCGCTGGCACCGAAAAGTTCACCCGCCGCGATCTCGTCTGCTAACTATGCCTCTCCGGCACATTGCGAAGCTCTGCGCCCTGCTGCTTGCCGCCGCCGTGGCGCCCGCGGCCGATTGGGGCGCGCTGCAGCCGCAGGGCTTCGTCAGCGATTTCGCCGGCGTCATCGACCCGGCCTCCCGCCAACAAATCGACGCCTACTGCGCCGCCGTCCAAAAGGCCACCGGCGCCCAGCTCGCCTTCGTCGTCCTCCGCGATCTAGACGGCGAACCTGCCGAAGACGTCGCCAACACCATCTACCGCAAGTGGGGCATCGGCCAGAAGGGCAAGGACAACGGCGCCCTTCTCCTGCTCTCCGTCGCTGACAAGCGCAGCCGCCTGGAAGTCGGCTATGGCCTCGAACCCATCCTGCCCGACGGCTCGGCCGGCGATATCCTTCGCGCCATGCGCCCCGCGCTGCGACAAGGACAGTACGGAGAAGCGTTTCTCGTCGCCGCGCATCAAATAGGGGAAAAGGTAGCAAGGGAAAAAGGTGTAACCATTGACGAATCGGTCCGCCCCCGGCGGCCCGTCTCCCGTCCGCAAAAAGGCCTGCCCTGGCCGATGATCCTCATTGGAATCCTGGCGCTGCTGTTCCTGTTCGGGCGCGGCGGTGGCGGTCCCTGGTGGCTGCTGCCCATGATGATGAACGGTGGTAGAGGCGGCGGCGGTGGCGGCTTCGGCGGCTACGATGGCGGTGGCGGCGGAGGCGGTTTCGGCGGCTTCGGCGGTGGCGATTCCGGTGGAGGAGGCTCTTCGAGCGACTGGTAAATCTATGGCAAACGAATCAGATAAGCGGCTCTCGGAACTCAGCACCCGCCTCTCCCAGGCCTTCGGCGATCGCCTGCTCTCGGTCGTCCTCTACGGCTCGGCTGCCTCCGGCGAAATGCACGGCAAGTACAGCGATCTGAACGTCCTCTGCGTGCTCAAGACCATCGGCCCCGCCGAACTGCGCCTCGCCGAATCGCCCATCCGCTGGTGGCGGTCGCTCAATAACCCCTCCCCCCTCTTCCTCAGTGAAGAGGAGTTCTACAACTCTACCGACTGCTTCGCCATCGAGTTCCACGACATCGTCGAATGCCACCGCGTCCTGGCCGGCGCCGACCTCGTCACCGGCCTCATCGTCGACGACACCTTCTACCGCGGCCAGGTCGAACACGAACTCCGCGCCAAACTCCTCCGCCTCCGCCAGAAAGCCGGCGGCCTACTCAGCGAACCCGCCCAACTCGTCCTCCTCATGGGCGAATCGGTCTCGACGTTCTGCAATCTCTCCCGCCACGCCCTCCGCCTCGCCGGCGCCCCGTCGCCGATGAACAAGCGGGACGCCATCGGGGCCTGCGCCACCCAATTCGGCATCGACCCCGCCCCGTTCTATACTTTGTTGGATCTCCGCGAAGGCGCCAAAAAGGCGCGCGACCTCGATCCCCCGGCGCTGCTCGCCGCCTACATGCAACAGATTGAAGCGCTAACCGGTGCCGTCGACCGATTAGCCAAAAAGTAGTTCGATAATAAGGAGCCCTATGAAAATCGCATTGATCATTCTTGGTGTACTGGTGCTGCTGGTGCTGCTCGTCGGCGGCTCGTTCGTCGGTGTCCGTAACGATCTGGTCGTGCAGAAGAACGCCATCGATGGCGCCTTCGCCCAGGTCGACGTCGTCCTCCAGCGCCGTGCCGATCTCATCCCCAACCTCGTCGAAACCGTCAAAGGCTTCGCCTCGCAGGAAAAGGACGTCATCGCCAGCGTCTCCAACGCCCGCGCCGCTCTCGGTGGCGCCCGCTCGCCCCAGGAGAAAATCACCGCCAACGGCCAGCTCGATGGCGCCCTCTCCCGCCTCCTCATGGTGGTCGAAAACTACCCCCAACTGAAGTCCGACGCCAACTTCATGCGCCTCCAGGACGAACTCGCCGGCACCGAAAACCGCATCGCGGTCGAGCGAAGAAAGTATAATGAGGCTGTTCAGAAGTACAACACCAGCATCGAACTGTTCCCGAACAACATTGCCGCCAGCCTCTTCGGCTTCCAGCGCAACGATGCGTACTTCAAGACCGACCCGGGCTCCCGTCAGGCGCCCAAAGTAGATTTCAACAAAAAGTAAGCTCCAACCCACCGGCGTCACCGCGCCCAGTTAGCCGTAACCACTTTCCACGAGGACAGCAAAATCATGCCGGAAGTTTTCCGCAATTACATCAATGGGGAATGGGTCGATGGACCCACCTTCGAAAATCGCAATCCCGCCAATACCGATGAAGTCGTTGGCCTCTTCGTCAAAGGCACGGGCGACGACGTCCACCGCGCCGCCGACGCCGCCCAGGCCGCCTTCGCCGGCTGGGCCAACATGCCCGGCCCGGCCCGTGGCGCCCTGCTCTTCAAAGTCGCCGACATTCTCGAAAAGAAATTCGACCAGCTCGGCGAAGAGATGTGCCGCGAGGAAGGCAAAACCCTTCCCGAAGCCAAAGGCGAAGTCCGCCGCGCCATCAACATCTTCCGCTACTTCGGCTCGGAAGGCTCCCGCCTCCCCGGCCACCTGGTCCCCAGTGAACGCGATCGCGTTCACATGTTCGCCATCCGGAAGCCCATCGGCGTCATCGGGCTCATCAATCCGTGGAACTTCCCCATCGCCATCCCAGCCTGGAAGCTCGCTCCGGCCCTGATCTGCGGTAACACCGTCATCATCAAGCCGGCCTCGGTCTCCCCGCTCAGCTCCTGGCGCATCGTCGAAGCGTGCCACGAAGCCGGCATCCCCAAAGGTGTCGTCAACTTCATCGCCGGCTCCGGCGGAGAAATCGGTAAGGCTCTCGTTACCGCCAAGCCCCTGAAGGCCATCTCCTTCACCGGCTCCTGCGAAATCGGCGAATGGATCCACACCGAAGCCTCCAAGCGCCGCCTCCGCATCCAGCTCGAAATGGGCGGCAAAAACCCGACCATCGTCCTCGCGGACGCCGACTTCAAATCGGCCGTCGAAAACGTCGTCAACGCGGCGTTCTTCTCCACCGGCCAGAAGTGCACCGCCACCAGCCGCGCCATCGTCGAAGAGTCCATCTACGACAAGTTCGTCGAAGCCGTCGCCGAACGCATGTCCAAGCTCAAGGTCGGCAACGGCATGGAGCCGGGCATCGACATCGGACCGGCAGTCGATCAGGGCCAGCTCGAAACGGATCTGAAGTACATCGAAATCGGCAAACAGGAAGGCGCCCGGCTCGTCGCGGGCGGCAACCGCCTCACCGGCGGCGCCTACGACAAAGGCTACTTTGTCGAGCCCACCCTCTTCGCCGACGTCACCGAAACCATGCGAATCGCCCAGGAAGAAGTGTTCGGTCCCGTCCTCGCCGTCATGAAGGCGAAGGATTTTACCGACGCCCTGCGAATCGCCAACAACATCCCGTTCGGTCTCTCGGCGTCCGTGCAGACGACGAATTTGTCGCGTGTCTTCGAATTCGTGTACGGTGCCGAAGCCGGTCTGTTGACCATCAACCTGCCCAGCGCGGGCGTGGAATACCAACTCCCCTTCGGCGGCACCAAGGACTCCAGCTTTGGACCCAAGGAACAAGGCCCGGCCGCCCTGGACTTCTACAGCGACTACAAGACGGTGTATCTCAAGTACTAATAACCCATGCGACTCGGACAAATTAAGTGGAATAACGAAGTTACGGCGGCGATCTTTGAAAACGGGAACGCCCGCCCGATCCCCGGTCATACGCTTTATGACCTCATCCGCCGCTCGGAAGTGGAGAACACGGACCTGCCCAAGCTGGCCAAGTCCATGGCCTCCTCCAACGCCGCCCCGGCCACGCCGCTCATCCCGCTCGCGCCCAAGGAAGTTTGGGCCTGCGGCTGTACGTATGAGATGAGCGCCAGCTTCCGCGACGGGGAACACAACACCCGCGAAGGATTCTACGCCTACGTCTACAACCCGGCCAACCGACCCGAGATATTCTTCAAGGGAACGGCCCGCGTCTGCGTCGGCCCCGACCAGGGTGTCGGCATCCGTTCGGATTCGGTCTTCACCGCGCCCGAACCGGAACTCGCCGTCGTCCTCGGCAGCAAGGGCCGCGTGGTCGGCTACACGATCGCCAACGACGTCTCGGCCTGGGACATTGAACGGGAAAACCCGCTCTACCTGCCCCAGTCGAAGGTCTACACGGCCTGCTGCTCGCTCGGCCCGGTCATGGTGACGGCGGACGAAATCCCCGATCCCTACTCGCTCGAAATGACCTGCGTCATCAAGCGCGGCGACAAGACGACGTTTGAAGGCTCGACCTCCACCGGCAAGCTCGGCCGCAAGATCGAAACCCTGGTGGAATACTTGCTCCAATCGAACCCAGTCCCCTGCGGCTCGGTAGTTCTGACCGGCACGGGCATCATCGTGACGCAAGAGTCCGCGCTCGCCCCCGGCGACGTGGTAACCATCACGACGAGCGGCATCGGCAGCCTCTCCAACCCCTGCATCACCGTCTAACTGCCCCCCTCGGACAATTCCTTGGCTCGCCCACCGAAGCCCGAAGGGCGAAGGCGGGTGACCGTCGCCAAGGAATTGTCTGCGGGCCAAACTGCTCATTCCGCATACCGCCCATACCTGGGATCCCCTGCGCCACCAAACCCCGCCCCAACCAAATCCCGCACCGCTCAATCCCCACAGCGCCCAAACCCCGTCCGGATCGAGAGCAGCCCGCCAAGTCCGCTCCACCCAAACCCGTCCCAACCACGTCCCGCACCGCCCAGTCCCCGCAGTGCCCAAACCCCGTTCGGATCGAGACCCGCCCTCCATCCGATCCCGTCCCAAACCCCGTCCCGCACTGCCCGATCCCCGCAGTGCCCAAACCCCGTCCGGATCGAGTCCAGCCCGGGAACTCCGCTCCATCCAATCCCGTCCGAACCACGTCCCGCACCGCCCAGTCCCCGCAATGCCCAACTCGTTCCGATCTAGACCAGTCCGTCCAAACCCGCATCACCTAAACCCGACCCAACCAAATCCCGCCTCCCCAGTCCCCGCATTGACCCTCCCCGTCAACCCCAACCCACCCGACAACCTCGCATCTCTCAATAAACTCAAACCAACCAAGTCCCGCATCCCCCAACCCCGCCCCCAAAAGCCCTAAATCCGCCGCAACGCCCGCAACCACATACTCATCCCGTGCAAATGGTCCACATGGTCCGGCGCGCTATTCCCCGCAAATCCCATCACCACCAACCGCCCCCGCCGCGCATCCGATAACTGCTGCATCCCCACCGGCCCCCACCGCAACACCGGCATCCGCTTCAACTTCAACTGCTTCAACAACCAATCCGTCGTCTCCGTCGTACTCGGAAACGTCCCCGGATACACCTCCGAATGCGTGATCAACATCCGCTTCCGCCCCAACGACGCATCCCGCGCAAACTGCAAAAACACATCCAACCCCACCGGATCAATCTCTCTCCCCAAATAGTCCGAGTGCAACCCATCCATCAATAGCACCGTATCAATCCGCTTATACGAATGCTTCAAGATCGCCCGCACCGCCCCATACCCCGCACTAAACGCACTCAAATACACCGGCCGCCGCCCCGCCCCGGCCTCCGTCAACAAAGCCTGAAACGCCTCCGGAGTCCTATACGCATCCTGGTAAATATCGGAGATCGAACCCAGATACAGCGACACAATCGTCACATCCGGAAACACCCCCGCAATCGCCTGCTCTGGCAGCCAAGTGTCCCCATGAAAATGAAGAATCACCGGCGACGTCGGCCCCGGATGCCCCACAATCAGCACCCGCCCCTTCCGCCTCCCGGGCGCGACTTTGTGCTGCACCACCCGGTCATGCGTCCGAGTCGCGTCCGTCATGGGAGAGGGATTCTGCGCCATCTGCATGGCCAGACCTGCAAACAACAGGGCGCTGAGCATGCCCTCATTCTACGCCCGCGGAATTACTCCACGGGACGAGGCGGCCCGATCTTGCCCATGATTTTACGGACGTATTCCTGCGTCTCCGGAATCGGCGGCACGCCGCCAGCCGCGTCCACGCGCGCCGGCCCAGCGTTATAAGCCGCCAACGCCTTCGCGATGTCGCCTCCATACCGCTCCAACATCTGCTTCAAATACTGCGTCCCCGCCGTGATGTTCTGACTCGGGTCATACGGATCGGTCACCTGCAGGCTCTCCGCCGTCGCCGGCATCAACTGCATCAACCCCATCGCTCCCACCGCCGACACCGCGCACGGCGAATACGCCGACTCGGCCTCCACCACCGCCCGAACCAACCCCGCGTCCACTTTGTTCTTCGACGCCTCCCGGTCAATGATCGGCTTCATCGCCGCCGCCGTCACCGGAGGACAATCGGCCGGCGGAGGCGGCCCAGGCGGCGCAGCCGACGAAGCAACCAGCGTCGCCGGCGCCCCGCCAAACGGCGGCGGGAAACTCTCCCGGATCCCCTGCATCTGCCGCTCAACACTCAACCGCTGCCGCTCAAAACTATTCACGGGCTTCGGAACTTCCTTAGGCGGATCCTTCGGCTTCGCAGCCTCCTCCGCCCCAAAAACTCCCAACGCCATCACGAAAAGAATCAAAATCCACATCACTCAACTTATCGACCACCGGCCCGAAAACAAGAGATAAGATTTTCCCGATCCCCCGCAGGCGCTATCCTGAGAGAAGACCGCTTCCCCCTACCCGGCCGAAGCGCTCGCACAACCGAATGAGTCTGGTCTTCCCCACGCAGCAACCGTTCCGTCGCCGTTCCGTAGTAGGCGAACTCCTCGAAGAGCGCCAAAGCCTCCGCGACGCCGCCCGCGCCGCCGCCGAAACCAGCGCCCGCTCCCTCGTCGAAAAACAGTTCGCCGATGGCTACTGGTGCGGCGAACTCTTGGCCGACGTCTCCCTCGAAGCCGATTACGTCCTCCTCGAACTCTGGCTCCACCCCCCCGAACACGGCATCTGGAACCCGCCCACCAAGCCACGTCTCGAAAAGGCCTGCCGCCGCATCCTCTCCCAGCAAATGGCCGACGGCGGCTGGTGGATCTACCCCGACGGCCCCGCCGACGTCAATTCCACCGTCAAAGCCTACACCGCTCTCCGCCTCTGCGGCTACTCCCCCAACGACGAGCCCATGCGCCGCGCCCGCCTCCGCGTCCTCGCGCTCGGCGGCCTCCAGGCCTGCAACAGCTACACCAAAATCAACCTCAGCCTCTTCGGCCTCTACCCCCGCAAGTACGTCCCCAGCATCCCCCCCGAACTCGTCCTCATGCCCGGCGGGTCTCTCTACATGGGCGGCGTGCTCTACGAAATGGCTTCCTGGACCCGCGCCATCGTCGTCCCCCTGTCAATCGTCCAATCCGTCGGCGGCGTCCGCCCCGCCCCCGATGGCATCAACGTCGACGAACTCATCCACCCCGATCGCAAACTCAGCCTCCCCAAACGCGATCGCTTCCTCTCAACGATCTTTCACCACGTCGACAAGCTCCTCAAAATCTGGGAACGCCGCGGCCACCGCGACGCCCGCATCGCCGCCATCCGCCAAGCTGAAAAGTGGATGATCGACCACTGCCGCAACTCCGACGGCCTCGGCGCCATCTACCCCGCCATGCAGTACACCATCATGGCCCTCGAAGCCCTCGGCTACCCCAACGATCACCCCGATCTCGTCGACGCCAAAACCCACTTTAATAACCTCATCACCGAAACCGGCGACGAGCTCTACTTCCAGCCCTGCTTCTCCCCCGTCTGGGATACCGCCTACGCCGCCTTCGCCCTCGCCGAAGCCGGCCACCCCAACCCCGAAGCCCTCCGCAAATCCGCCGATTGGCTCCTCTCCAAAGAGATCCGCCGCCGCGGCGATTGGTCCGTCAAACGCCCCCAATTGCAACCCTCCGGCTGGGCCTTCGAATTCGCCAACGAACAGTACCCCGACATCGACGACACCGCCATCGTCCTCATGTGTCTCGAACACGCCGTCGCCTCCGACCCCTTCAAACAAAAGGCCGTCGAAGACCGCGCCCTCGCCTGGCTCAAAGGCATGCAGTCCCGCGACGGTGGCTACGCCGCCTTCGATGCCGACAACGACTGGGGCGTCCTCAACGCCATCCCCTTCTCCGACCACAACGCCATGCTCGACCCCACCTGTCCGGACATCACCGGCCGCGTGCTCGAAGCCCTCTGCCGCCGCGGCGTGCCGAAGTCCGATCCAGCCGTCCGCGACGCCGTGCACTATCTCGTCAACACCCAGGAAAAGAACGGCAGTTGGTACGGCCGCTGGGGCGTAAATTACCTGTACGGAACCTTCCTCGCCGTCCGCGGTCTCCAGGCCGCCGATTACGACGATCCCAACCTCTATCGCCGCGCCGCCGACTGGGTCATCTCCGTCCAAAACGCCGACGGCGGCTGGGGCGAAAGCTGCGCCGGTTATGTCAACGACGAGTTCATCGGCGCCCCCTCCACCCCCTCCCAAACCGCCTGGGCCCTCCTCACCCTCCACGCCGCCGGCCGCAAGGATTCCCCCTACGCCGAACGCGGCGTCCGCCATCTCCTCGAAACCCAAACCCCCGATGGCTCCTGGCCCGAATCCCTCGCCACCGGCACCGGTTTCCCAAACGTCTTTTACATGCGATATACCATGTACCGGCACTACTTCCCCCTCTGGGTATTAGGACTCTACGCAAAATGACCCGCCGCACCCTCCTCACCGCCGCCTCCGTTCTTTCCACCACACAAGTTCGAGGCGCCAATGAGAGGGTGAATGTCACGCTGGTCGGCCTCGGCGGCCGCGGCCAGGATCACGCGAAGTTCTACAGCGAAGTCGCCACCGCCAACATCACCGGCGTCTGCGACGTCAACCAGGCCGCCCGCGAACGCGGCGTGGCGATGATCGAAAAACTGACCGGCCGCAAGCCCAAAGAATATACGGACATGCGCCAGGTCTTCGACGACAAGTCCGTCGACGCCGTCTCCCTCGCCATCCCCAACCACTGGCACGCCCTCGCCACCATCTGGGCCTGCCAGGCCGGCAAAGACGTCTACTGCGAAAAGCCCGCCAGCCACAACATCTTCGAAGGCCGCCAGATGACCGCCGCCGCCCGCAAGTACGGCCGCATGGTCCAGGTCGGCTCCCAAAGCCGCTCCATCGCCCACAAAATCGAAGGCATCAAACTCCTCCACGAAGGCGTCATCGGCAAGGTCTACCTCGCCAAAGGCCTCTGCTACAAACGCCGCAAATCCATCGGCCGCAAGCCCGATCTCTCCACCCCGCCCCCCGGTGTCGATTGGGACAAGTTCCTCGGCCCCGCCCCCATGCGGCCCTTCAACGAACTCCGCTTCGCCTACAACTGGCACTGGTTTTGGGACACCGGCAACGGCGACATCGGCAATCAGGGCGTCCACGAAATGGACATCGCCCGCTGGGGCCTCGGCAAAACGGATCTCCCTAAATCCGTCTACTCCTTCGGCGGCAAGTTCGTCTATGACGACGCCCAGGAAACACCCAACACCCAAACGGCGATTTTCGACTACGGCGACGTCCAAATGGAGTTCGAAGTCCGCGGCCTGCTCACGCCCGAAGAAGGCAAACTCCCCTTCCGCAACGGTCACACCATCGGCAATATTTTCTTCGGTAGCGAAGGCGTCATGGTGATGGATCTCATGGGCTACCAGGTCTACAAAGGCGAAGAGCACCAAAAGGTAATGGACGTGAACTACAAGGAAAAACGCGCCTGGGACACCGCCCCCCACATGGCCAACTTCCTCGAAGCCGTCAAGTCCCGCAAGGTGTCCGATCTCCACGCCGACATCGAATCCGGAGCCAACGCCGCCGCCCTCTGCCACATGGCCAACATCAGCTACCGCACCGGCCGCAAGCTCACCTTCGACCCCCAAGCCCTGCGCTTCACCAACGACAACGAAGCCAACAAGCACCTCACCCGCGACTACCGCAAACCCTACGTGGTCCCGGAAAAGGTCTAGCCCGCCCGCCGCATCCCGAACTCCCCAGCGGCTTTCAGCAACGGGTCGGACAACGTCAACCGCGCCACCACCTTCTTCGGAATCAGCAGCGTGTGCGAAACCGTGGTCAAGTAGTTCGGAATCTGCCACGGGTCTTCCTCGGAAGTCATCCACCCCGTCGCATCAAACCGAGCCAAATTAATCGGCCGCGAATACCCCCGCAACGTCCGCTCCCCGCGCTTGTTGAAGTAGTGTTCGAAGTAGGACATCGCCAACTCCCGCAGCGTCTTATAAACCGGCTCCCGATACCGTAACCCGGCGTAATTGGACTTGCCCATCGCCCCCCACAACCCATCCCGCCGAAACACGGTCAACACATGATCATCGTCCCGCTGCGCCTCGAGATCTAAAATCAACGGCGGATACCCCACCAGCCGCAACGCCGTCGCCGCCAGCATCGCCCCTTCCATGCAGTGCCCTCGCCGCTCGCGCAACACGCGCCGCGGCGACCGGCAGGATACACTCGAGTCGTACAAAATCTCCTCGTCCAAAAACCGCTGTATCTTCTCCGGCGTGCGCAACTGGCGCAGCACGGCGCTCTCTTCCCGCGTGAATCCAAAACGGCTGGCAACCATTCCCGGCATAGCTGACTTTAGGTAATGTACACCCAAGCCCGCCAGCGAGAAAAGCGGAAAGTTCAGGATTTTCGCCGCATAGACCCAACGGCGATCGCCCCAATTCCCAACACGGCCAGCACCCATGCGCCCGGCTCGGGAACCGCCACGTCCGGAGGTGGCGATGTAGGCGGGTCGAACGGAGGTGGCCCCGACGGCGGCGGTCCAGATGGCGGCGGCCCGGAAGGTGGTGGCCCCGAAGGCGGTGGCCCGGAAGGCGGCGGCCCCGACGGAGGTGGTCCAGATGGTGGAGGTCCCGATGGCGGCTGCCCCGAAGGCGGCTGCCCGGACGGAGGAGGCGTGCCTCCCGGCGGATTTTCCGAAGCCGGCGGATGCGTAATCGGTGGCGCCCCCGTCGGCGGTATCCAAATCTGCGGTGGCTGTGGCGAAGAAACAGGCGGATACGGCAGATCCGGCGGCGTAAACACCGGATACTCCAACACCACCGGGGTCGACGGCGGATGCGTCAGCGCCATCAGCACTAACGGCGGTGGAATCGTCACCGCGGTCGATTGCGTCACCATCGGAATCTCCGGCACTACCGGAGCGCCAGCGCCCGCGTTCTCCGGCGCTGTCGTTCCCGGAACGCTCGGACTCCCTCCGCCTCCGCCAAATCCCCCCACGCCCATCACCCCGCCACCCGGCCCGGCAATTCCTCCCCCGGCCACCCACACCGGCGGCAGCGCGTCCTCGGTCGTCGGCGTCGGCAGGACGCTCCCATTGCTGGCACTCTCGTCAAATCCCTTCGGATTCTCAAACTTCTCAGTCGCCACCGGCGCCTCGGCCCGCATCTCGGGCGATGCCACCAGTTGCGCCGCCCGCACCGGCTCTTCCATCGCCTTCTCGGCCGGCTCCACTTCCACCGGAGCCACCGGCCCCCGCGGCGTCTCTGAGAATAGATTCCCGCAGCGCCCGCGCACCAGCGTGTTGCCGTCCGTCAGGACCTGTTCCCCCGCCGCCAGCGTGACCATGCGCCGTGTCCAGTAGATCTTGTCTTTGATGCGATAGGAGACGTACCCCTGCTTCTTCTCCGCCAATCGCTCCGGATGAAAGGAGCCCGGCTGCAACCCGGCATAGTGCGCGCCCACCACCGGGTCGGCCGCCATCGCCTCTCCCATGGCCTTCGGCGAATCCACCCCGCCCGGCACAACGGACCATGGATACACCATCTGGTTGCTAGGCAGCTCCGTTTCGGCAACGGTCACCGTCTCGGCGTCCTCAACCCCAGCCGTCACCGGCCGGTTTTGTTGGCAGCCCGTTAGGGCGGCCACCAGCACCCACACGGCCGTCGCTGTCCAATTTCGTCCGGTCATAGAAGAGCCCACAAGAAGTCTTTTCGGATAGGGAGGGAATAATATGAGCGGGTGTTGAGGATACTGAGTACGTGAACCGTTTCTGGAACAGCCGTCTCGCCAAACCCCTGGTCTTTTTTCTCTGCCTTGTCCCCCTTTTCCTGCTCGCCTGGCGCTGGCAGGCCAACGAACTCGGCATCAACCGCATCGAAACCGTCGCCCGCTACACCGGCAACTGGACCCTCCGCTTCCTCCTCATCAGCCTCTCCATCACCCCCTTCAAACGCCTCCCCGGCCAATCTGGCATCGCCCGCTTCCGCCGCATGACCGGCCTATTCGCCTTCTTCTACGCCACCCTCCACGCCCTCCACTACTACGGCCTCGACGTCCAATGGAACCTCGACATCATCAAGGAGGACCTCACCACCCGCCGCTTCTTCATCGCCGGCATGGTCGGCCTGGGGCTGATGGTCCCGCTCGCCCTCACCAGTTTCAACGCCGCCATTCGCCGCCTGGGCTCCCGCCGCTGGCAGCTACTCCACAAATTGGCCTACGTCTCCGCCGCCGCCGGCGTCGTCCACTTCTTCTGGCAAGGCAAGGCGGCCCTATGGACGCCCATTTACTACGGAATGTTCCTAGGCGTTTTACTCCTCTACCGGCTGGGCTACTGGGCGACGCACCGGAAGGCTTAAATATGTTAGTGTCGTGCACTCATAAAATCTAAAATAAAATTGTTGACAGTGATGAGCGCAGGTTATATGCTGTGAATGTAAGTGCATTTCACGGAGGTCACCATCATGCTCATC
>CANIFK010000015.1 GCA_947466555.1 Acidobacteriota bacterium
ATTACGTAAACCGCACCCCGTATCGCCGTATACTGCAACAGCCCGATGGGCTGGTCCATCACTACGGTGTCCCCCGTCCCATCTGGTTTGATCCGGTGCAACCGCCCCGGCTCCGCGTCCACATAGTAGATCCACTCGCTGTCCCGGCTGGCATATGCCGATGACCCGCCATTCTTCGTCACCTGCTCGGCAGGGCCCCCTTCCACCCGCATCCGCCAGATCTCGGATCGTCCCGTTCGGTCGCTCGTAACGTAGATCCATTTCCCATCCGCCGACCACGATGGCTGCCACATCGCCCGCAGGTTGATCTTCTCCTCCTCACCCGGCTTCTCCGCCAAACGGCGCATACCCGATCCCTCCGCGCCGATCACGAATACCTCCGGCCTCCCCCGGGGCCGCGAATCAAAGACAATCTGCTTCCCATCCGGCGACCACCGCGCGGACCCCGTAATCGGTCCCCCGAAATGCGTCAGCTGCACCGCATTCCCCCCATCCGCGTCGCACACCCAAATCTCCCGCGCTCCGGACCGGTTCGATGAAAATGCGATCTTTCCTCCCCCATCCGGCGAATACTCGCCCGCCACATCGGCCACCGTCGATTCCACCCACTTCCGCGCCTGCTCGGCCCCCGTCGTGTCCACGCGCCAGATGTCGGCATCAATCCCTCCGCGCGAATACGCCATCCGCCCGCCCTTCCGTGCTATCCCGATTGGTCCGGCCGTATACCCCAGTCCGGCAATCTTCCGCAGCCTCCCGCCGTTCACCTGCACCCGGTGTATCGACCCGTTGCTGCTGCTGTATCCCCGCATGAAGATGATCTCCCGCCCGTCGGCCGTCCAAGCCGGATACTGCGCTTCCAGTTCACCCTGCAAGACCTGCCGCGGCGCACCGGATAGCTTCATATCCCCCGTCAAATCGGCCACATACAGCCGCCCAAACGCCCCGCTCATCTTCAAAAACGCCAGCTGTTTCCCGTCCGGAGAAAAACTCGCATACGCACTCTGAGACATCTCCCAGTCCTGCTTCACCAGTGCCCGGGCCTCGCCCGTCTGCGGCGAAACAATCGTCACGCCGCTCCCCGGGTCGAAGTTATACCCACCAAGCGGACTCACCGCAATCCACTTCCCGTCCGGCGACCAGTCTGCCGAAATCCACTCCCCGGCCAGCTCCGCCAGCATCCGCTCCGGCCCGCCCAGCGCTGGCATCACGAACAGGCCGTTCCGCCCCGCTTCATGCCGCGCCGTAAATGCAATCCATTTCCCGTCCGGTGACCACGCCGGGTATCCATGCCAGCCACCATCCGTGGTCAGCCGCAGCGCCGGCCCGCCGCCTACCGTCTTCACAAAAATGTCCCACTGGCTCTGCTGGTTTCCCCGATAGGCAACTTGCCCGCCATCCGGCGAAAAACTCGGCGCCTCTTCCGAACCTGATAGCGTCGTCAACGGCGCCGGCTCAAACGCTACGTCCGCGCCGCCCGTCCCGTTCCACCACAGCGCCCCCCCAATTAACGCTACAACGCCCGCCGCGGCACCCATCCACCATGGCCGCCGGTCTGTTTTCCGTTCCGGAACAACCGGCGCCACCACCGTCGCCGAGTCATTCGCAAGCCGCCCCTCCAGCAGCCGCGCCACCTCCGCCGCCCCCGGCCGCTTGCCGGGATCCTTCGCCAGCATCCGCCGCACCAGCGTGTCCAGGGCCCCCGGCACAAACGTGTTCCGCGCCCCCAACGGCAACGGCTCCGTCTCGTTCAGCGCCTTCAATGTCTCAAAAACCGACCCGCTGTCGAACGGATGCGCCCCCGTCGCCAGCTCGTACAGCACGATTCCCAGCGAAAACACATCTCCCGCCGGCGTCGCCGCCTCCCCCCGCGACTGCTCCGGTGACATGTACCGCAGCGTCCCCGCCGGCACGACCGATGCCGATGATCCCGACGACAAATCCTGCGCCAATCCAAAGTCCAGCACCTTCACGAACCCGTCCGGCCGTACCATCAGGTTCTCGGGCTTGATGTCGCAGTGCACAATGCCCCGCGCATGCGCCGCCGCCAGTGCTCGCGCAATCTGGCCGCCCAAGTGCATCACCCGGTCCACCGGCTGCGCGCTCCCGCATAGCGCCCGCAGCGTCGTCCCGTCCACCAGCTCCATCACAATGCCCAGCCGCGACTCCAGCTGCAGCACCTCGTAAATCGTCACGATATTCGGATGATTCAGCGCCGAGGCCGCCTTGGCCTCCTGAATAAACCGCGCCACCGGTGACTTCTCCCCGCCCTCGGCCAGCAGCTTCACCGCCACCAGCCGTCCCAACTCCGAATCCCGCGCCGCATACACCTCGCCCATTCCGCCCCGCCCCAGGTGCTCTGTCAGTACGTACCGCCCCAGCTTCTGTCCAATCCGGTCCGCGCTCTCCGCCTTCCGGTTTTTGTCCAACATCGCCAGCAGCGCCTCACGCACCTCCGGGTCGCCCGTCGCGCCATGCAAGAACGTGTGCAACTGCTCTCCCGTTAAACTGCTACAGGATTGATACAGCTTCCACGCCGCCTGCCACTGCTGTTCCGTCATGGGCGAACTACCGGATTGCCTTCTGCAGCCAGTGTTGGGCAAAGTCCCAGTGCCGCGCCACCGTTCGCACGGAGCACCCCAGCCGTTCGGCAATCTCTTCCCGGGATTGCCCTTCAAACACCTTCATCTCCACTACGGAGCGTAGTGCCGGGTCAATCTCCTGCAGCCCGCGCAGCAGGTCTTCAATCTCCGCCAGGCTCGCTTCCCCCGATGCCGCCATGCCCATCGCCTCGCCGATATCCGTCTTGGTAACCCGCTTCGGCAACGGTCGCGCATGGTGGACCAGCAAACGTTTCATCAGAAATGCCGACAAACCCAGAAACGCGTTCCGCTCATCCGATGCCGCCGCCCCCTCGGCCGGCAAAGACTTGATCTTCGTCAGCTCCAGATACAACTCATGCACCAGCACCGTCGGTTGCCACGTGTGGTTCGCGCGTTCCCCTTGCATCCGGTTCAAAGCCAAACGCCGCAACTCCGGATAAAACAGGTCCACTAGTTTACCGGCCGCCTCCGGATTCCCCTGCCGGAACTCAGCCATTAATGAAGGGATAGGGTCAGGCCCCTCTGACGCCGTCACGTCGGCCAGTATATCATCCGGAAAAATACTGAAACTTTCTTGGCACACTCTGCACCCCTGCTCTCCCTCCTATAGAAGTAGTCTCAAGTCAACGAGTTCTCCGAAGACGGATCGGGCAATACAGGCAGCATATACGCACCTTTAGACAAATAGGATTGCTTAGACGCTTCTATCTTGGCTGCCTATTGCCCACGTCTCTGCGATCTCGGACCCGAGACATGCGCCCACGCCTGGTCGCTCGCATATAATGCCTTCCATGCGTCTTCCGTTCGCCCTCCTCCTGGCCCTCCCCCTCTTCTCAGCCGAACCTCCCTCCGCCGAAATCGCCAACTCCCACATCCGCGCCCGCCTCTACCTTCCCGACTCCGCCAACGGCTTCTACCGCGGCACCCGTTTCGACTGGTCCGGCGTTATCTACCATCTCGAATCCGCCGGCCACACCTTCTACGCCCCCTGGTTCACCAAGCGCAGCCCCAACGTCCGCGACTTCATCTACGAAGGCGACGACATCGTCGCCGGCCCCTGCAGCGCCACCGCCGGACCCGCCGACGAATTCCGCCCCCTCGGCTACGACACCGCCCAACCCGGCCAGACCTTCATCAAAATCGGCGTCGGCGCCCTCCGCAAGCCTGATTCCTCCCCCTACACAGGCTATCGCCTCTACGAAATCGCCGACCCCGGCAAGTGGACAGTCAAGCGCCACCCCTCCGCCATCGAATTCACCCACACTCTCAACGGCGCCTACCTCTACCGCAAAGCCATCTCCCTCACCAAAGGCAAAGCAGAAATGGTCATGCGGCACACCCTGAAAAACACCTCCAAACAACCCATCGAAACCACCGTCTACAACCACAACTTCCTGGTTCTCGACGGCAAAGCCCCCGGCCCCGGCGCGGTCATCACAGTCCCCTTCGCCATCCGTTCCGCCCGCCCGCCCAGCGCCGATCTCGCCGAAATCGCCGCCAACCGCGTCGTCTACAAGAAAACCCTCACCGGCCGCGATACCGTCTTCGCTCCCATCGAAGGCTTCTCCGCCAACCCCGCCGACCACGAAATCAAAATCGAAAACTCTGCCCTCAAAGCCGGCATGACTCTAAATGGCGACCGCCCCCTCCAGAGCATCAACCTCTGGTCCATCCGCAGCAACATCTCCATGGAACCCTTCGTCGCCATCTCCGTCGCCCCCGGCGAAACGTTCACCTGGACCACCACCTACCGCTACTATCCGTTACCCTGATCCACACCTCTCTCCTCCATCCGGCAGTCATGGAGCCGACGGAGAGCCGCAACGAAACCACCCGGAACCAGTCATGACCAGCCAGGCCAAACTCTACTTTTTCTGTGGCAAAATGGCCGCCGGGAAATCCACCCTCGCCAAAGCTCTCGCCGCCCGGGAAAACGCCGTTCTCCTCGTGCAGGACGAACTGCTGGAGACCCTCTTTCCCGACGAGATCCGCACTATCCCGGACTTTCTCGATCGCTCCTCCCGCCTGCGGCATGCTCTCACTGCCCACATCGTCGCTCTTCTGGCGAAGAACATCTCCGTCGTGCTCGATTTCCCCGCCAACACCACCCGCCAGCGCGACTGGTTCCGCCAGATCATCGATCAAGCCCGTGTTGATCACGAACTACACTTCGTCGACTCTTCCAACGACCTCTGCATCGCCCAACTCAAGGAACGCAGCAAGCATCTGCCCCCCGGCACTCCTTGGACCACCCAAGCCGAATTCGAAGCCATCACCGTCCATTTCCAGCCCCCGGCGGCGGAAGAAAACTTCCACATCGTCCACCACCACCGGGGCTGACGCAGCTCAGCCGCCCAACTCCGCCCCAAGCCGCGTCACAATCTCCGGAACCGCCTCCCCATCTTCCAACCCTGTCCGGAAGTTCACCACGCAGAACCGCAACGCAAACTTTCCAAAACAGTTCACCGCTGATCTCGATCTTCGCCAGCAGCAATTGGTTCAACCGGTCCATCCCACGTCCACCGCGCCACCGAAAGCCCGCCCGGTACATCTTCCGGCGACCGCGGATAGGCCGACATCGTCCCGGTCGCCCAGTGAAAATACGCCCGTAGCGTCGAGCGCAAACGCGGATCTTCCGGGAACGCGGCATCATCCAGCGCCAGCGTAAAGCACGCCTCCGCCCGCTCGTCCATTTCACCGTGCTCCCCATTCCCCGCATGGATCCGGCGCACACTCGTCTCATCGCCAACCGTTTCGGAATACTCCGCCGGCCCGCCCAGCGCCTCCGCCCAGTACGCCGACAGTCGTTCGGAATGTTGCGGATGAAAGCCGTGGGAAAACGCATGGCTCACCACCGGGTCCGCCAGGCACCGCGCGTGCCACGCATGCGCCAGCCGCAGGAAGGCGTCTCTTCCCCCCGCGGCCTCGTAAACGCTCAGGTTCATCAAACCTACCGCCGCGCCGTCTTCAGGATTCCTGCCAACGCTTTCATCCGCTCCCGGTCGGCCGCCGTCTTCGCGCCGGCCGAGTCCTTTTCCAACCCCTTCGCCAGGCTCTGCAACTGGCCCCGGTTCCCCTTTTCCATCGCCGCCGTCACCGCCGAAATCCGCGTCGCCGGCAACGCCCCGCTCCGTTCCAACTGGTCCACATATGCCCGCGCCACAA
Source organism: Acidobacteriota bacterium (assembly GCA_947466555.1). Classification (GTDB taxonomy): domain Bacteria; phylum Acidobacteriota; class Terriglobia; order Bryobacterales; family Bryobacteraceae. The sequence goes on from CANIFK010000015.1 coordinate 5,766, forward strand.
TGAAGTTCGACGGCCACGTGATCTTCGGCTGGTTCTGCACATTCAGCTCGTTGAAGTGAACCTGGTTGGCCGCGTCAATCTCGCCCTGCGTCAAAAACTGATTCGGCACCAGCTTGAACACATCCACGCCCCGCGCAATCTCCGCGCCGTAAATGTAGCCGTTGTACCAATAGGTCGACCACTGCCCGCCCATCCCTTTCTTCGCGCTGTCCGTTGGGCCCCGGTCGAAATACGCAACCTCAAACGGGTGCGCCGGATCGGTGAAATCCACCACCGAAACGCCGCCCTGGTACCACGACTGCACCAGCACGTCACGCCCCGGAATCGGCACCAGCGAGCCGTTATGCGCCACGCAGTTCTCGGTCTCCGTCTGCGCCGCCGGCATCTTGTAGTACGACGCCAGCGTCAACTTCCCCTTGTCCAACGTGAAGATGGCGTCCGCCCCCCAATGCATCGGGTCCGTCTCGCGGCACCGCGGCTGCGTCCCGCCGCCCCACTCATCGGTAAACAACACCTTCTTCCCGTCATTGCTGAAATTCGCCGAATGCCAAAAGGCATAGTTCGGATCGCTCACCGCGTCCAGCCGCTTCGGGTTCTTCGGGTCGCGGATGTCCAGCAAAATGCCGTTCCCGGAACACGCCCCCGCCGCCAACCCCAGCGCCGAATACACCGTAATGTCGTGGCACTTATCAGTCACCGACGTCGTCTGCGTCCCCTCTCCGTGCGTCCCGCCCTTCCATAGCCCATTCGCCGCCCCCGTCTTTTCATCGGCGAAAATCCGCGGGCTGTTCACAATCTTCGCCTGCTCCGGGTGCGCCAGCGGCACCTTGATGATGTCGATCCGGAACAGCGCCGTCTCCGGATTCTTCTCCGGATCCCCGCCCGAACACGCTGCCAGCTCATCCGCCTGCCGCACTGGCCCCGTTCCGGAAATGTAGATGTAGACGTTCTCCTTGTCCTTCGGATCGATCACCAGCGTATGAGTGTGTGACCCGCGGCAGCTCTGCACCGTCGCCACCTGCTTCGGATGCGCCAGATCGGAGATATCGAAAATCCGCACGCCCCGGAACCGGTCCGGATTCGGCGGCGGTGGTGGCCGCCGCGCCCGCGTTCCCGGAGGCGCGTTCGGGGCCGGCGGCTCCGGCGGCGGAGGCTTATAGCCCGCCGGCAACGGAATGCCCTGCGACCCGCAGTCAATCCGCCCATTCATCGCCTCGGCCGACATAAACAGCAGATGCCCATACACCGAAACATCGCCCTGCCCGCCCGGGCACAGCAGCGACGTCCGCAGCTTCACTTTGCCCGGATCGTCGATGTCGTAGAAGTTAATCCCGTTGTAGTTCCCAACAAACAGATGATTCCCGCTGAACGCCAAATCGGAATTGGTCGACCCATATTGAATATTGGGTCGCCGCCCACCACCGCCACCACCCCCAACGCCCTGCTCCTCGGTCGGCGGCTCCGGCGGTGTCGTATTCGGATCCCCCGGCGCAAATCCCGGCGGCTTCGGCAGCGTCGCAATCCGCTGCAAACCGTTCGCCGCCTCGGCGGCATCGTGCAATCCGCCCTTCAGTCCAATGCGCGGATCCCCGGCCCCGGCCCGCGGGTTCGTATAAACCGATGGCGGCTTCGGCGGCCCCGGCGCCTTCCCCGTCTCCTGGCCCGCCACTACCGCCGCCGTCAGCGCCACTCCCGTAATCGCCGCTCGCCGCAAGGTCGTCTTCATATTCACCGTTTCTCCTTCAACATGCCGCGCATGATCCCGATCTCCGCCCGCTGCGTATTATCGACATCCGTCGCGAAGTCATACAGTACCGGTTCCTGCCCGGCGCCCGGGGTTTCAAACAGCTCCTCCACCATCACCAGCGCGCCGATGTGGTGTTGAATCATCCCCGTCAGGAAAAGTTGGTCGAACTCGGACCCCTTTGCTTTTGCCAATGCCGCCATCTGCTCGGCCGTCAGCATGCCCGGCATCATTGGCATGCCCGCCCCGTGGTGCGCGTGGTCATGTGCCGGAGCCACCGGTTTCCCGCGGTCCGTTAACCACTGCTTCATGGACAGAATTTCGTCGCTCTGCGAAATCGTAATCCGCTCGCCAAACGCAAGCAGATCCTTCCGCAACCCACGAGTACGCAGCAGGTCCACCATCTCCACCGCTTGCGCGTGGTGATGGATCATCCCCTGCATGAACGCAACGTCCGCCTCCACCGGCGCACGCACGCCCATCTTCGCCGCCGCCGCTGCCGAAACCGACTTCCCGGGCTTCCCCGGCGCCCCCGGCTGCACAATCGGAGCCGGCTGGCCCATCCCCAACCAGCCGCTCACCCCAATCAAAATCGCGATATTCGGCCAGATTCGCATGCGCAAGGATACAACCCGCCTGTTTCCCCCGTCAATAGTGGGGCTGCGGAGTTACTGCGGTACCGGCCGGCCCATCGATTTGTATACGTCCTCGATGGTCTGGATGTTGCTCTTCGCCTCCGCGTGCCCCGGGTCCAACGCCACCGCCTTCCGGAACGATCGCAACGCCGCCGGGTACTTCCGCATCGGCGGCAACTGCTCATTCTTCATCGTCGCCTGCCCCTGCGCAAAATGCGCCCCCGCCAGCGCCTTCTTCAACTCAGCCGACTTCGGATTCTTCTGGTACGCCGCGTCCAGATCCGCCACCGCCTCCTCGTACTTCCCTTCCGCCAGCTTCTTCTTGGCGGCATCGGTCGCCCCATCCGCCCCGAAGAGGGCCAGCCCCGCCAGCATCACAAATCCCAATACAGGTTTCATACGCTCTCCGATGCGTCCCGTCCCTCTCCCGGTGCAACGAAAAAGGCCCGCAGGGATCACTCCCCGCGGGCCTTCCGGTAAACAAATGCAGTCAATTACCGCTTGCGGCGCAGATAAACCAGCCCGGCCATCGCCACGCCAACCATCCCAAACGTCGCCGGTTCCGGCGTCGAGGTCGGAGGAGGAGCAGTCAACACCGAGTAGTCATACACCAACGTCAGCGTGCCGCCGGAGGTGGTGTTGATCGCAAAACCAGCCTGTCCGCCACCGGAAACGCTAAATCCGCCGGTGCCCGCCATCGAAAACGACTTCGTGCCCAAACCGATATAGGGCGTAAGCGGAAGCAGCGACGCCGGGCCAAACCCCAATGCGCCGGCGGCATTGAACGTCTGCGAAGTACCGGCGGCAATCGTCACGCCCGGAAAGGAAATCACGTTCTGCGAGCCGGAGATGTCTATAATCTGGTTTACAAAATTCGCCGCGTCGTAGATGAGAACATCGGCCACCGCGGAGAGCCCTGTAATCGTCTGCGCCGGAACGCCCACAGGTACGTTGATAACTTCGGTCTGCGAAAAAGAGCCGCCGAAAGACAACTTCGCGCTGTTCAGGGTTCCCAATGCGGGGTTGAACTGGTTGAATGGGATGTTTGCAACCGACCACGTTGTCGGCGACGATGTGGGTTGGGTAAACGTCTGAGTGATAGTGGCGGCCGAGGCAGTGCTAAGGCTTAGCACGCCAGCGACAGCAGTAAGCAGAAAAGAGGTGGAGAATATGCGCACGGTCAATAAGGTCCTTTGCCAATTGCTCTTGCTTCGGTAGTCAACCACAAGCAGTAGGACTCTCATTCGGTATGTACCAAGTAACTACCGTCAATCTCTCCTTTGTCTAGATGGAGATCCCTACCTCTCGCACCGCATTCCAGCACCACAAACCGCGGAAAGTGAGTCCCGGTAGTCCTGGTCCGCCATGTAGCATGCAGAAAATAAATAAATTGCACCCACGCCTCGCCTTTGTGGCCCATCGTCTCGTCCTGGGTGTCCCCTTCAACTGACAAACATGCGAACGTAAAGCGGGTCACAACCCGAATAGGATTTAACAGTTGTTGTCACCGCTGGACGCAAAACCGCCCGCGGAAGCGCATACCCCCGCGGGCGGTTACAAAAAGGAACGATAACCCTGTCTACCGCTTCCGGCGCAGAATAACCAACCCAGCCATGGCCACGCCAACCAGACCGAACGTCGCCGGTTCCGGCACATCGCTCGGCCGAGCGGCGTCGTAGTTGTACACCAACGTCAACGTGCCGCCGGAAGTGGTCGTAATCCCAAAACTAGACTGCCCGCCGCCGGAAACATTGAATCCGCCCGTGCCCGCCATCGAAAACGACTTCGTGCCCACTCCAATATACGGAGTAATCGGCAACAGCGATGCCGGACCAAAACCCAACGCGCCGCTGGCATTAAAGGTCTGCGCCGTACCGGCGGCAATCGTCACGCCCGGAAAGGAAATCACGTTCTGCGAGCCGCTGATATCCGTAATCTGGTTCACGAAGTTCGCCGCGTCGAAAATAAGTACGTCGGCCACCGCGGTGAGTCCGGTAATCGTCTGCGACGGAACTCCCACCGGAACCGTGATTGTCTCCGTCTGCCCGAAAGAACCGCTAAACTGCAGAACCACCGACGTCAAATTTCCCAGAATCGGATTGAACTGGTTAAACGAAATGTCCGCCACTGACCACGTCGTCGGCGACGTCGGCTGCGTATAGGTTTGGGTGATTGTCGCTGCCGAAACAGTGCCAAGGCTGAGTGCCCCGGCAACGGCAGTGAGTAGAAGAGAGGTCGAGAAAAGACGCATGGACAATTGGCTCCTACCCCTCCCAATCGTCGGAATATTCCTAAGCCTTTATAGGGTGTAATACAAAAAGACCGCGAAGGCTTTCGCCCCCGCGGCCTTTCTTGAGACTCAGAATTTGCCTAACGCTTCCGTCGCAGGTAACCCAACCCCGTCAGCGCAATCCCCACCAGCGCGAACGTCGCGGGTTCCGGCGTCGGGTTGTCCGGCGGAGCGGCCGTGTAGTCGTATACCAGCGTCAACGTGCCGCCGGACCGCGTCGAAATCGTGAAATTCGCCTGCCCGCCCCCGGACGCTGAAAACCCGCCCGTTCCAGCCATCGAATACGACACCGTACCCGTTCCAATATAAGGAGCAATCGGAAGCTGTGCGGCCGGCCCGTAGCCCAGGCTCCCCGCGGCGCTAAACGTCTGCGACGTACCTGCCGCAATCACCACGCCCGGGAACGAAATCACGTTCTGCGAACCACTGATGTCCACAATCTGATTCGTGAAATTCGGTGCCCCGAAAATCAATACGTCCGCCACAGCCGTCAAGCTGCTGATCGTCTGCGATGGGACACCGCCCGGTACCGCAATCAGTTCCGTTTGCGAAAACGAGCCGGCGAACTGCAATGTCACGGAATTCAACGTCCCTAGCGCGGGGTTGAACTGGTTAAACGGAATGTTGGAAAACGACCACGTCGTCGGCGCGAGTGGCTGGTTGAATGTCTGGGTAATCGTCGCCGCCGACGCAGTGCCAATGGTGAGCAAGCCTGCCGCCGCCGCCAAAGTGAATCGATTGAAGAGTGTACGCAAGGGAGAACTCCTGAAGGGTCTATTCGGTCCGTGTTCGTCCGAAACGGAGATTACGCGGTTCGCGGGGCAGTCCCCCGATTCACCTCGAATCGATGCTGGCCTTCACGCATGACCATGAATAACCTGCACTTGCCATGCCCAACAATCGCCACTTGGACCCAGTACCTCAACGATTTCCTGGAACGATCGGACCAACCAAAAGTCCTCCCCTCCCTCCGCGCTACACTGTCCAAACGCCCGAACCCCCGCGCACCGGAGCCACCATCGGGTACTCCGTCCGCAAAGTCATCGCCCACCGCTACGACATGGTCCAAAATAAAAACGCCGCCGATGAAGCCATCGGCGGCGCAAAATCGTTTCGTGAACTCGTGGAAAAGTGTGGTTCGCCGTGGGATTGGCGTTAACCCCGCCTACCGCAAGTCGAAACGGTCCAAATTCATCACCTTCGCCCAGGCCTTCGCAAAGTCCCGGACAAACTTCTCCTGCCCGTCGGCCGAAGCGTACACCTCCGCCACCGCGCGCAGTTCCGAATTGGAACCGAACACCAGATCCACCGGCGTCGCCGTCCACTTCGCCTTCCCGGTCGCCCGGTCCTTGCCCTCGTAAACGCCTTCCGTCCCTGCCTTCTCCCACTTCGTCGACATGTCCAGCAGGTTCACAAAGAAGTCATTCTTCAACACGCCCGGCTTATCAGTAAACACCCCGTGCGCCGCCCCGCCGGTATTCGCGTTCAACACCCGCATGCCGCCCACCAGCGCCGTCATCTCCGGCACCGTCAGCGTCAACAGCTTCGCCCGATCCACCAGCATCTCCGCCGGTGCCTGCGCAGCCCCGGCGCTATAGTAATTCCGGAACCCATCCGCCGCCGGTTCCAGTACCGCGAACGTCGAAGCATCCGTCTGCGCCTGCGTCGCGTCCACCCGGCCCGCGGCAAACGGCACCTGCACCGGAGTCCCCGCTGCCTTCGCCGCCTGCTCAATCGCCGCCGTACCGCCCAACACAATCAGGTCCGCCAGCGAAACTCGTTTGAACTCCTTCTGAATCTCCTCCAGCTTCGCCACCACCTTTGCCACCTCGGCCGGATTGTTCACTGCCCAATCCTTCTGCGGCGCCAACCGCAACCGCGCCCCGTTCGCCCCGCCCCGCATATCCGTCCCGCGGAACGAAGCCGCCGACGCCCACGCCGTCCGCACCAACTCCGGCACCGTCAAACCCGACGCCAGAATCTTCGCCTTCAACGCCGCCACGTCCTTCGTATCCAAAGCCTTAAAGGATGCCTTCGGCAACGGATCCTGCCAGATCAGATCTTCCTTTGGCACATCCGCGCCAATGTAGCGCGCCCGCGGACCCATATCCCGATGCGTCAGCTTGAACCAGGCCTTGGCAAACGCCAGCTGGAACTGCTCCGGATGCTCCCGGAACCGCATCGCAATCGCGCGGTAGCTCGGATCCATCTTCAGCGCCAAATCGGTCGTGAACATAATCGGCGCATGCCGCTTGGACGCGTCGTGCGCGTCCGGCACCAAATTCGCCGCCTGGTTCCCAGCCGGAATCCACTGCGTCGCCCCAGCCGGGCTCTTCGTCTTCACCCACTCGTAGGCAAACAGGTTCTCCAGATACTGCGACGAAAACTTCGCCGGTGTAGACGTCCAAGCGCCTTCCAGCCCGCTCGTCACCGTATCAACGCCGTTCCCCTTCCCGCACTTGTTCTCCCAACCCATCCCCTGCTTTTCCACGCCCCCAGCCGCGGGCTCCACTCCCACGCACTTGTCCGGCGCATGCGCCCCGTGGGCCTTCCCAAACGTGTGCCCGCCCGCGATCAGCGCCAGCGTCTCTTCGTCATTCATCGCCATCCGGCCAAACGTATCGCGAATATCTTTCGCCGCTGCCAACGGATCCGGGTTCCCGTTCGGCCCTTCCGGATTCACATAAATCAGCCCCATCTGCACCGCCGCCAACGGCTTCTGCAGCTTCCGATCCCCGCTGTAGCGTTCATCGGCCAGGAACTTCTTCTCCGGTCCCCAATAGACCAATTCCGGTTCCCAATCGTCCGCCCGCCCGCCGGCGAAGCCGAACGTCTTCATCCCCATGTTCTCCATCGCCACATTCCCGGCCAGCACCATCAAATCGCCCCAGCTCAGCTTCTGCCCGTACTTCCGCTTCACCGGCCACAGCAGTCGCCGCGCCTTGTCCAGGTTCCCGTTGTCCGGCCAGCTGTTCAACGGGTCAAACCGCTGCTGCCCGCCGTCGGCGCCCCCGCGCCCGTCCAGCGTCCGGTACGTTCCCGCGCTATGCCACGCCATGCGGATGAAGAACGGCCCGTAGTTCCCAAAATCGGCCGGCCACCAAGCCTGCGAGGTCGTCAACGTCCTGTTGATGTCCTGCTTCACCGCCTTCAAATCCAGCGTCGCAAACGCCTTGGCGTAGTTGAAGTCCTTCCCATACGGGTTCGACTCCGCCGAATTCTGCCGCAACGGCGACAAATCCAGCTTCTCCGGCCACCAGAACTGATTCGGCTTCGGCGCCTGCGCCGTTGCCAGCATGCCCACCGCCATAGCGGGGAAGAACGATTGAAGGATTCTCTTCATGATTGGTCAGATGCCAATCTAGCCCGATCCCCTCCAACTTCTCACCTATAGCTCCCATAGGCGAAATCACGTCCTTACCAAATGCTTACCAATCGCTGAGAACTTTTCCGGCGCTCTCCTAATACAGTGGATAAGTCGACGAACCCCAACAGGAGAGCCCCCATGCTCAAGAAATATCTAACGATCCTATCTATACCGCTCCTCGCCGTAGTCACCTATGTCCACCGCAACCCCGCCACCGTCCGCGCTGCCGGGGAAACCCGTTTCGCCGGGCCCACCAGCTCCCAAACCCTCGCCTTGAACGCCGATGGTACCGTCCTCGCCGCCGTTAATCCGGACAATAACTCCATCAGCCTCTTCGACACCCGCCCCGGCACCAACCAGCGCTTCGCCGTCGTCCAGGTCGGCACCGAGCCCAATAGCGTCGCCCTCAACCTCGACGGCACCCGTGCCTACGTCGCCAACACCGTCAGCGGCACCGTCAGCGTCGTAAAAATCGACCGCACCACGCAGGATTACAGCGTCCTCGCCACCATCCCCGTCGGCACCGAACCCTACGGCCTCGCCCTCACCCCCGCCGCGACGAAGCTCTACGTTGCCAACGCCCGCTCCAACAGCGTATCGGTCATCGATACCGCCAACCTCCGCGTCACCAAAACCATCGCGAACGTCGGCTTCGAACCCCGTGGCATCGCCATCACCAACGCCGGCACCGGCGACGATAGCGTCGAAACCGTCTACGTCACCCAGTTCCTCGCCCTGCCCACCGCGCCCGACAAAATCGACGGCACCGACGACGCCAAAAACGGCCGCGTCACCGCCATCTCCGTCGCCTCCGACACCGTCACAGGCGAAATCGTTCTGAACCCCATCGCCAACACCGGCTTCGACGCCGCCGGCGACGCCCTCAAGCGCATCGCCGCCCCCGCCGCCCCCGTCGCCGCCGACTTCAAATTCCCCACCGGCGCCTACCCTAATCAGCTGAACAACATCGCCATCCGCGGCCGCTTCGCCTTCGTCCCCAACACCGGCGCCTCCCCCAATGGCCCCACCCGCTTCGACGTCAATACCCAGGCGCTCCTAAGCGTCATCAATCTAACCACCCGCGCCGACGCCAACCGCACCATCAACATGCACTCCGCCGTCGCCGCCCAAACCGGTCTCCCCAAACGCTTCGTCACCCAGCCCTGGGCCATGGCCTTCAAGAACAAGACCGACGAAGGCTACGTCATCAGCACCGCCTCCAACGTCGCCGTCAAAGTCAAAATTGACCCCGCCACCGGCGCCCCCACCGTCCAGAATATCCCGACCGATGCCACCCGCGTCCTCCAAATCCCCACCGGCAAGCAACCGCGCGGCATCGTCGTCAACGCCGCCGACACCGCGGCCTACGTCATGAACTACATCTCCCGCGACGTAACGGTCATCGATCTCACCGGCGCCGCCGAACGCGTCATCGCCACCATGGTCTCCGCCCCCGTTCCCGCCGCCGGCACTGCCGAAGACCTCCTCCACATCGGCAAGGAGCTCTATCACTCCTCCATCGGTGAATTCGATCCCGCCACCACCGGCGGCGCCGCCATCACCGGCCGCATGTCCAACAACGGCTGGGGCTCCTGCGCCTCCTGCCACCCCTTCGGCCTCAGCGATAACGTCGTCTGGATCTTCGGCGCTGGCCCCCGCCGCACCATTCCCCAACACGCCGACTTCGCCCCCAACGACGCCAAAATTCTCCGCGCCCTCAACTGGTCCGCCATCTTCGACGAAGAAGAGGATTTCGAACTCAACATCCGCGGCGCCTCCGGCGGCCTCGGCTTGATCGTCGGTGCCGACGGCGTCACCCAGGAGCCCAACGTCGCCGCCTTCGCCCCCGCCAACGGCGGCCGCCGCCAGCTCAAAGTGCGCGGCCAGAACGCGTGGGACGCCATCAAGGAATACATCGCCAAAGGCATCCGCACGCCCATCTCGCCGCTATCGAAAACCGATCCCGACGTCGTCGCCGGCCGTGCGCTCTTCATCCAGAACGGCTGCCAGAACTGCCACGGCGGCTCGCAGTGGACCAGCGCCCGCGTGCGCCAGGCCGCCCCGCCCGACGCCAGCCTCCTCGGTGCCGGCCAGCTCCTCACCGAACTCCGCCCCACGAACACCTTCATCGCCACCGCGTTCAATGAAATCCGCAACACCGCCGTGGCGCCCCTCGGAGCCGGTGGCTTCAACCCGCCCACCCTCCTCGGCATCCACGCCTTCCCGCAGACCTTCTTCCACAACGGCTCGGTCAATTCGCTCGAAGCCGTTATGGAAAACGTACAGCACCGCAGCGATGGCAACGGTGGCGTCGACGGCCTGCAAAGCGCCGCCCAGCGCGCCCAGCTCATCAAATTCCTTCAATCAATCGATGGCACAACGGTACCCATCCAGCCCTTCGCCCCCGGAGCGCTAAAAACAATCTCCGCCGCCAGCTACGCCGGCACCGCGGTGGCCCCGGAAAGCATCGCCGCCACCTTCGGCGCCAAACTAGCCGGAGCCGTCGAGGTGAACACCTCCGCCACGCTCTCCCAAACCCTGGGCGGCACGACGTTAACCGTACAAGACTCCGCTGGAACGAACCGTCTCGGCCGCCTGTACTTCGTCTCGCCCGGCCAGATCAACTTCGAAGTTCCCGCCGCCACGGCGGTAGGCAACGCTACCGTAACCGCCTACGCCGGCAGCGGCCTGGTCTCCACCGCAACCGTGGCCATCAAGAACACCGCCCCCGGCATCTTCACGGCCAACGGCAACGGCTCCGGCGTACCGGCCGCCCTCGGCCTGCGCGTCACCCCGGCCGGCGCCCAGTCCCCGGTGAACGTGTTCCAATGCAACGCCGCCGGCGTCTGCACCCCCGCCCCCATCGCCATGGGCACGGACCGCATCTTCATTGAGCTCTACGGCACCGGAGCCCGCAAGCGAACCTCGCTCGACAACGTCACCTGCACCATCGGCGGCGTGTCAGCGCCGGTGGCCTTCGTCGGAGCCCAAGGCGTCATCGGCCTCGATCAAATCAACATCGAAGTCCCGGCAAGCCTCCGCGGCCGCGGCGAAGTCCCCCTCGTCCTCACCGTCGATGGCGAAGTGGCCAACACCGTCACGCTTAACATCCAATAACTCCATCCTGCCCCGGGGCGTCCCCAAGCGCCCCGGGGCTAACCGCCACCATCCGCATGGTTGTCGGTGTTAGCCTGAAAGTGGCGTAAGTACGGATGACTGTAACCGTCAATCTTCCGCAACAAGTCGTCGCCGCGCCGGCCGCCGAATCACCGTATGGGCCCGAGATGACGAACGTGCAGAGCATACCCGTTCTTCGCACCGGCCAGCCGCTGAATCCCGCGCTAGTCGACGGGACGCTGGAACAGATCCGCCACGAACGGGATCTGGCTAGTTTTTAGCTTTTCCCCGAGCGTCGTTCGGAAACGAGCCGAAGAGCCTCATTCCGGAGCGTCTCATCCTGTCGGATTCGGTTGCCTAGCTGTTTCTTTCTTGGACCAGTCAGATATTGCCGAACCGTAGTCGTTGAGAGCGCTGTGAGTTTTGCGATCTCATCGACCGTCAGACCCTTCACTGGGTCACCCAGCATTTCGTCGCGGAACCGACGCACGCCTTCGGTTACATCACCTTCTTTACCGTTCGGATCGACGAAGCCATCCTCGGAGTCCTCGCTGCTCGAGAAGTCTCTAGTTACCTCAGGATCCATCATAAGGAGGTCTGGCAGTGAGACACGCTTGACTCCAATCTCGTTTCTTTTGCACACATCGATCAAGCTATCGCCGTCGATCAGATATACGATGCGCATATTCTGACTCGGCCTTGCTGCCTCTTGAGCATCTTTGGTGAAAGATCCGTTCGTGATAACAATCGCGGTATCTTCATCGCCGTTAATCCCACGAAGGTATCGAACTTCATCCACCGGCACGCTTCTTGAATTCCAGCGCTTTGCCGATACGATCGCCCTCGCCTCGACAATTCCTCGTTTATAGCGTACTCTCGCGTCGGCACCACCATCGCGGGTAGCCTGCGTTATCTCGACATCCTCGAATCCCAGGGCTTCCAAAACCCGCGTCAAGAACGTGGATTCAAAGACACGCCATTCCATGTGCTCCAGCCATTCGCGGATTTCAGTACCGACATGCTCATTCTTTGATTTAATCGTTGCCTCAATATCGAACGCTGCCGAACCTCGGGCGAATTCGCTCGATTTGCTCAGGCAGATCCACCCACGGCTTTCCCCTTCTCTTGAGGTTATGAAACGGGCCCGATCACCCTGTTCGACAAGGCGCTTGTTCTCCAACAAGATCGCCATGTACATAGTCTGATACGAAAGGTCTGGTGATTGTTCCTGTGAGCGAATCTCTGCGAGGAGCTCTTGGAGTCGCGCGCGTCCTCCCAGATTCCCAAGAATTCTTGCAATTCGATCAACACGACGCTCTGCCACTGACTGGTCCTTTCAACTTGCTCGGACCCTATTGTAGCGAACGACTGGGAA
>CANIFK010000016.1 GCA_947466555.1 Acidobacteriota bacterium
ATCTTCGCCACCGCCAAACAGAACAAGTCTCTCGGCATCCTGATCGGCCTCCAGGCCAACATCTTCGAAACGTTCCTCGAGTCCGGCACCGGCTCCACCCGCAGTGGCTTCGAAGAGTTCGTCAAAGTGCTCCGCACCGAAACCCTCGCGTTCCCCGGCGAAGTCGTCCTCGTCTCCGGCGACAGCCACTACATGCGCGTCGACAAGCCGCTCACCAGCCTCTTCCCCGCCTGCACCTCCGCCACCGGCGATTGCAAGCCCTTCGACGCCGCGCTCGACGCCCGTGGCGACCGCGTGATCAACTTCACCCGCCTCGAAGTCTCCGGCTCCGCCGACGTCCACTGGACCCTCTGCCACGTCCGCCCCAACAGCCGCAACCTCTTCCAGTTTGAGTTCATGATCGTGGCCGACCGTCCCGCCGGCGCCGCCGTCACCGCCGCCATCAACGGGCCGTCCGTCATCGAAACCAACAGCCCGCAGGTCGCCCTCGATGCCTCCGGCTCCACCACGCCCAACACCGGCGATCTCACCTACAGCTGGTCCGTCCCGCAGGGCTACCCGCAGGCGGCTATCCTCAACGGCGGCACCGCAACGCCCACCGTCCAGATGTCCACCCGCGGTCTCCACCAGTTCACCGTAACCGTCACGGACCGCACCGGCGCCACCAGTTCGGCCACCGTCACCGTGCGCTACATCTAACCGCCAAGGTCGCACGCGTCACCTCAGTGGTACGACGCCCACAACCAGCACAACCCCACCGCGCCGGCCAGCGGGATCACCGCCCGGCGCGGCGCCATGTCAACTCGCGGAGCCCTTCACCACCCGGCCCTACAGCACCACGTACGCCCAGGCCCCACACAAACCAATGCCCAACACCAGCCGCAAAAACGGCAGCGTACCAGCCCAACGCCAACGCCTCTTCCCCGCCCCCTCCAGCGTCACCACGCCCTCGGTCCAGCCGATCGCCTCGGCAATTCGCTCCGCCTCCGCCGCCATTGCCGGATTCGGCGGACAACTCACCGCAATGTCAATCGTATCCCCATCCCGCAACTCCACCCCCGCCGTCCGGAACCGCCCGCCATACTTACTATTCACCACGAACGTCCGCACATAAACCCGCGCAATCTCCGCCCGCGGCACAACGCGCAACGCCTCCGGCCCCACCATCGGCCCCACCGCAATCCGCAACCCTTCCCGCCCCGCAACCAGCTCATACTCATTCCGCCACACAGCGCAACAAACATAAACGGCCAACGCCAGCCCCGGCCCACTCGCCAGCCACTTCCGCTGCGGCCGGGCCTCGGCCACTATCAACAGGCACATCGCAATCACCACGCCCATCACCACCGCGAAGAACTTGGGGACCCACCCTCTCCGCACCCGGTACTCACTCATCGGAACACCCACAAAACCCAACAGCCACTCAGTGCCAACGCCACCACTACCGGCAACTGCTCCCGCCAACCCTGTACCGGGCGCCCTGGCAGCCCACCGGAGATAGCAACCAACCCGCCTCGCCAGCCCAGTGCCGCCGCCACCGCCTCGCCCCGCTCCTGAATGGTCAGCGCCGGCAACTCCTCCCGCTCAAGGTCAAACGCAAACCCGCTCCGCGTCTCAATGCCCACGGACTTAAAGTAGCCCCCATATCGGGATAAGTCCCCATACTCCCGCACATACACCCGCGCAATATCCGCCGCAGGAAAATGGCGATTGCGCGCCCCGGACGGCAACGGCCCATACGTAAATCGCACCCCCTCGCCATCGATTCGCAAACGCGAACGGTTCACAAAAACCAGCGCCGTCAGATACCAGCAAACCGCCAAGGCCGGTCCCCAGGCGCGCGGGAAATCATACTTGAAACTGATCACACGTTCGGTCGCAATCAGCACCAGAAACGCCAAGCCCAGTCCAAGCCGCCACCCGCCCCAACGCCATTCCTGTTCGTACGCCGCCATCTACTTCCGCCATAAACCCGGCAGCAACCTCTCCGCCAATAAATGCCGCCACGTAGCCCAATCGTGCGCACCACCCCCGCCCTCGTAATAAACAAACTTCACGTTGTGCTTCTCCAGCGCCGCCTTCAGCGCTGCCGTCCCCGCGCCCGTCGGCCCCATCCCCTTCGGCTCAAACGTCCCCTGCGCCACCAGCAAATAGTCCACCTTCTCATTCACCTTCGGGTCATTCAAAAACGTCGCGCTCGCCGTTTCCGACTCCCGGTTCCCCGCGCTCAATATCCCGAACGAACCAAAGAGATCCAACGACCGGAACCCCACCGCCTGCGTGTGCCCGCCGCCCATCGAAAGCCCCGCCATTGCCCGCCCCCGCGGGCTCCGCACCGTCGAATACGTCTTATCGATCAACGGAATGATATGGTCCCGCAGATCTTTCTCCAACAACCCCGGCCCCTTCTCCCGGAACCCCGGATCCCCCCGATGCACCATCTGATTGTTCGGCATCGCGATAATCATCGGCTTCGCCTTCCCCTCGGTCAGCAGGTTGTCCAAAATGAAATTCGCCCGCCCCTCAATCGCCCAGTTCCCAGCCATCTCCCCGCTCCCGCCAAACAGATACAAGACCGGATACTTCTTCTTCGCCGTGTAACCAGGCGGCAGATACACATACATCTCCCGCTCCCCGCCCGTAACCGTCGAATGATACACATGCCGCGTAACAGTCCCATGCGACACGGGTTTCGCGTCATAATAAGCCGGCCCATCCCCGGCCACCACTAACATCGAATACGGCGGCTGATCCCCCACCCCGGCAATCGTGTTGTTCGGATCCGGTACCGAAACGCCATCGATCATCAGCTTGTAGACGTACATATTGGGCGTCACCGGCCCCACCGTCAGCGTCCACACCCCATCGGCGCCCTTCACAAACTTTTTCTCCCCGCCCGCATAGCCCAACTGCAACGGCGCCGGCGCCAGCAACACCTCGCTCGCCCCCGGCGCCGGCACCCGGAACGTCACCCGCCGGTCGGCGTGCACCTCCGGCGAAATCGCCGCCGCGCCAAACGGCTTGAAGTTCTCCCGGTTCGCCTGCGGATTCCATTCCAGGTTCACGTGTGCCTGCTGCCCCGAAACACCCAGCGCCAGAGCGAGTCCCAACAATGTTGATTTCATCGCCCCGTATTTTATACAAATTTCTTTCCCGCCATGATCGATCGGCCCACAAAACTTCGCAGTTAAGGGCATGACCGCTTATTCTCAACTGCGCCTCGCCGCAGCCCTTATCACCCTGGCCGCCGCGCCATCCGCCCTAGCCGATAATGACCACCGCCCCGCCGGAGCCTCCCGCGTAGTCGCCCAGGTCCCCGCCCCCGGCCTCCCCGAAGGCATCGCCATCAAAGGCCACAAGTTCTACGTCGCCGGCCCGGCCGCCTTCGGCATCACCACCCCGGCCGTCATCTTCGAATACAGCCTCCAATCCGGCACCCTCCTCCGCCAACTGCCCATCACCATCGCCAACCCCTACATCCCCTTCCGCGCCGCCTCCTGCATCGCCTTCGGCGAGGACGAAAACCTCTATGTCATCGAACCCTTCGTCGGCATCATCAAGATGAAGCTCGACGCCGCCAACACCCAGTCCGTCTACGCCACCTTCCCGCAGATCCAGCCCACTCTGCTCAATGATCTGGCCTTCGACGACAAAGGCAACCTCTACGTCACCGACACATTCCAAGGCGCCATCTACAAAGTCGCCCCCGGCGGCGGTCCCGCCCAGCTCTGGTTCGCCGACCCCCGCCTCGCCGGCAACCCCAACCTCCCCTTCGGCGTCAACGGCATCCGCGTCGACAAACAGGGCAAGCGCCTCTACGTCTCCGTCACCGTCCGGGCCGACTTCTCCGGCGCCATCCTGAGCCTCCCCCTCGTAGCCCAGCCCACCGCCGCCCAGCTCACTGAGTTCCACGTCTACCCCGCCTCCCCCGCCGGCTTCCCCGGCCCCGACGGCATCGCCTTCGCCAACAACGGCAAGCTCTATGTCTCCCTCGCCGGCTCCAGCGAAATCAGCGTCCTGCTCCCCAACGGCCAGGAACACCGCCGCTACACCGCCCCGGCCAACGTCCCCTGGGTCAACCCGGCCAACATCGCCTTCGACGACGAAAACGACCGCATCCTGGTCACCAACCACGCCAGCCTCGTCGACCCGCTCAACCCGGCCTTCTTCACCGTCTTCGACGTCGCCGTCCCCGACAAAGGCCTCCAACTCCCGTAGCAACGCAGCAATCAACCCACGGGGACACCCGCGCGCCGCAGGCCGGGTGCCCCCCTAAATCGCTCAATCCGTGATACGGTGGAGCCGAGGCCCATGACCAACCGCCGTGCATTCCTATGCACCCTCTCCCTCGGCGCCACCGCCGCATTTTCCCAGGGCCGTCGTCAAAGCGGCCCCCTCACCTTCACCCCCGATTGGAACTCCCTCCGCCGCCATCAGGCCCCCGCCTGGTTCCGCGATGCCAAGCTCGGCATCTTCATCCACTGGGGCCTCTATTCCGTCCCCGCCTGGGCCCCGCCCACCGGCGAACTCGGCAAGGTCGATTTCTCCAAATGGTTCGCCAATAACCCCTACGCCGAGTGGTATCTCAACTCCATTCGCCTCAAAAACTCCCAAACCTACGCCCACCACGTCAAAACCTACGGCGATAACTTCGATTACTATAACTTCGCCGAAACGTTCAATAAAGAAACTCCCAAATGGCAACCCGCCAACTGGGCCAAACTCTTCAAAAAGGCCGGTGCCAAATACGCCGTCCTCACCACCAAACACCACGACGGCTTCACCCTCTGGCCCAGCCGCGTCCCTAACCCCAAACACCCTGGCCTCACCTCCACGCGCGACCTCGTAGGCGAACTCTCCGAAGCCATCCGCGCCGAAGGCCTCCGCATGGGCCTCTACTACTCCGGCGGCCTGGATTGGTCCTTCAACCCCACGCCAATCACCACCATGGATCAGGTCGGCGCCACCGTCATCCAAACCGAAGAATACGCCCAATATGCCGATGCCCATTGGCGCGAACTCATCGAACGCTACCAGCCCTCCATCCTCTGGAACGACATCGGCTACCCTAAACAAGGGCAACTCCCCCAAATCTTCTCCGACTACTACAACAAGTTCCCCGACGGTCTCATCAACAACCGCTTCTCCCAGGACCACTTCGATTTCACTACCCCGGAATACGCCGTCCACGATCGCGTCGCCGACAAGAAATGGGAAGCCTGCCGCGGCCTCGGCTTCAGCTTCGGCTACAACCAGATCGAAGGCCCCGAACATGTCATGGAGCCCGAGAAGTTAATTACACTATTCGTAGACATAGTAAGTAACAACGGCAACTTACTCCTGAACATCGGCCCCCGCCCCGATGGCTCCATCAGTGACATTCAAATGGACCGCCTGAGTAAGCTCGGCGAATGGATGGCCGTCAACGGCGAAGCCATCTACGGCACCATACCCGCCGCCAACCCCACCGGCGAAACCGCCAGCGGCAAAAAGGTCCACTTCACCCGCAAAGGCGAGACCCTCTACGCCTTCCTGCACGAAAAGCCTTCCGGCCCGCTCACCATCGAAAACCTCTTCCTCGACCCCGCCGGCAAGGTCCGCATCCTTAGCGGACCGACCATCGGGACAGTCCAGAAAGGGAGCGCCCTCACGCTCCTCCTCCCCCGCGCCTCCGCCTCCACCATAACCCTCAAAATCGAAAACGGCTGGCAACTCACCCGCTAGCCCAAGGATCCCCCAATGCGCCCGCTCCTCCTCGCCCTCCTCGCCCTCTCCCTCCACGCCGAACCCCTCCGCGTCGCCATCGCCGGGCTCAACCACGGCCACGTCACCGGCTTCCTCCGCGCCGCCCAGGCCCGCCCCAACGACATCACCATCGTCGCCATCTGGGACCCCGAACAGTCCCTGCTCTCGAAGTACGCTGCCTCCCACCACTTCCAGCCAAATCAGCTCTTCACCGATCTCAACAAACTCCTCGACTCCACCAAGCCCGACGCCGTCGCCAGCTTCAGCGATACCTTCGCCCACCTCCAAATCGTCCAGGCTGCCGCCCCCCGCCACATCCCCGTCATGATGGAGAAACCCCTCGCCGTCAGCACCCAACACGCCCGTGCCATCCAAAAGCTTTCCCAGGCCAACAACACCCCCGTCTTCGTCAACTACGAAACCACCTGGTACCGCTCCCACGGCGAAATCTGGAACCTGGTCCACAACCAGAAAGCCGCCGGCCCCATCCGCCGCATGGTCGCCATGGACGGCCACCAGGGCCCCCGCGAAATCGGCGTCCAGGACGAATTCTTCAACTGGCTAAACGACCCGCAAAAGAACGGCGGCGGCGCCCTCTTCGACTTCGGCTGCTATGGTGCCAACCTCATGACCTGGCTCCTCGATAACCAGCGCCCCACGAAGGTCACCGCCATCACCCACACCACCAAGCCCCAGATCTATACCAAGGTGGACGACGAAGCCACAATCCTACTCGACTACCCCCAAACCCAAGGCATCATCCAGGCCTCCTGGAACTGGCCCTACAGCCGCAAGGATTTCGAAGTCTACGGCGCCACCGGCTACACCATCGCCACCGGCGGCAACAGCCTCCGCACTCGCCTCGGCACGGCGAAAACCGAAGAGGCCCACACCCCGGCAGAACTGAAACCCACCGAAGCCGATTCCATCTCGTACCTCGTCAACATCGTCCGCAACAAGCAAAAACCGGCCGGCCTGAGCTCTCTCGAAAACAACGTCATCGTCACCGAAATCCTCGAAGCCGCCCGCGAATCCGCCAGAACCGGCAAAACCATCACCCTGCCGAAGTAGCCACCAGCGCCCGGTGCCGCGTCAACTCCGCCGCGTACCGCCCGTCGCCCGCCACATTGGTGAACTCCCGCGGGTCCTTCCGATGGTCGTACAACTCCTCGGCCGTCTCCGTCGGCGTCTTCCAACGGATGTAGCGGAAATCCGCCGTCCGCACCGCCCGGCCCTCCGTCGTCCCCGCGTTCAACTGCGTCCGCGCCTCGCTCCGGTGCGTGCGCTTCGGAGTCTCCAGCACCGCCCGCAAGCTCTTCCCCTCCAGGTTTCCCGGCGGCGTCAGCCCGCACAAATCCGCGATCGTCGGGTAGATATCCACCAGTTCCACCAACGACCGGCTCACCTGCCCACGCCCCTTCATCCCCGGCGCCGAAATCAGCAACGGCACCTTCGCCGACTCCTCCATCAAGCTCCGCTTCTGCCAGAACGAGTGCTCACCCAGATGCCACCCGTGGTCGCCCATAAACACCACCACCGTGTTCTCCCGCAGCCCAAGGCGGTCCAGCGTCTTCAACACCCGCCCCAGTTGATCGTCCATAAACGAGATTGCCGCGTAGTAGCCCCGCAGCGCCTCCAGTTGCTGGTCCTCGTTCATCTTCATGTTTCCGGCCGTCGCCCCCAACGTGCGCGCCACGATCCCCGGAATATCGTCCAAATCGCCATCCGGATTCTTCGTCAACCGGATCTTCGACAGCGGGTAGCGGTCAAAATACTCGCTCGGTGCCACAAACGGAACGTGTGGCCGCACAAACCCCAGACCCAGGAAGAACGGGTCATTCCGATGCTTCTCCAAATGAGCAATCGCGCGATTGGCCGCGTCAAAATCCGCCTGTTCCGACGCATCGGGCGTCCGCACCGTCCGCATCCCCACGCCCGGCGCAATGTGCGGCGTCAGGTCGTGCGTCTCGCCCTTGGAGTTATGCTCTTTCCCCTGCGGACTCCCGTTGTGCGTCCAACTCGCCGCGTCCTGCCACCGGTCTGTCCCCACCGTACCGGGAACGCCCATGTGGTACATCTTCCCTTCCCGAATCGCCTGATAACCATTGTTTTTAAACAACTGCGGCATCGTCACGTGGTTCGGATGGAACTCCCGGAAGTCCGGCCCGTTCGTCAGCACGCGCGTCGTGTCCGGACGCAGCCCGGTCAAGAAACTCGCCCGCGACGGCGCGCACAACGCGTACTGGCAATACGCCCGGTCAAACCGCACGCCATTCCGCGCCACTCCATC
Source organism: Acidobacteriota bacterium (assembly GCA_947466555.1). Lineage (GTDB taxonomy): Bacteria > Acidobacteriota > Terriglobia > Bryobacterales > Bryobacteraceae. The sequence continues at coordinate 8,036 of CANIFK010000016.1, forward strand.
CACGTTGGGCGATTGCACCAACGGGTGGCCGTAGCAACCCAGCGCGGTGGACGTCAGATCGTCCGAAACCACAAACAACACATTCATCGGGCGCTTCGGCGCAGCCATCGCGCCAAGCGCTCCGGCCAGGAAATGTCGGCGATACATGCAGGGCACAATATCAGACTGGGAGTCAGTCAGTCCAAGCCAGCCCTGCGATTCTCTAAGGCCGTCTTACTTCAACGGCGTCTGGTTGTGGTTCTGAAAACCGCCAGTCTTCACGCCCGTCTTCGTCCTCATCGTCTGGTTGTGGTTGATAAAACCGCCAGCCATCACCGCCGTCCGCACCACCAGAACACTCTTGATTTTCATTGCCGTAGCTCCTGATCTCTGTCTTGTCTACAGGGAGGTCAGTGCCTCCCTGTAGACCCATGCGGACGACTTCAAGAGGAATGGTCAAACACAAAAAACATTTTTCAGCCAACCCCAAACCAGCACACAAACCGGCCAACTACGGAATCCGCATTCCCCCCGCCGCGCCCGCGCCCAGCGCCACACTCCCCGCCTTCGCTCCGTTCATCTCCAGCACATACGCCACAATATCGGCATACACGCCCGGCTTCAGCGAACCCGGCGCCGCCGGCGGCATCGTCTTCGCAGATTTCTCCAGCAACATCCCCACGCTCCGCCCCCGCCACATCTTCACAAAATACTCCCCGCCCAGCGGCGTCCCAAACGTCCCGTTCGTCAACGTGCTCCCATGGCAAACCGCGCAGTTGGAGTTATACGCCGTCTTCCCCGCCGCCGCCTGCGCCGCCGTAAACTGCGGCGGCACGCCGCCCTGCATCACCTCCCGCACCACCGCCGTCTCGCCCACACGCCGCGTCTCGGAAACCACGCTCCCCCCGCCCACCGTGAACGCCAGAATTGCCCCCGGGTCCAACATCGTCCGTATCACGCCGCCATCCGCGCCCTCCGCCAAACCGCCCGGATCGGTCGCCACAAAAATCGTCTTCCCGTCCGGACTCACCGCCGTGTCCCGATACCGGTTCTCCGACTGGAAATAGCGCGAAATATACCCGGACGCCCGCTTCCCATCCGCCGTCAACGGCACCACGTACAACGAGCCCCGCTTCAACGTCGGCACCAGCAACACCCGCCCCAGCTCTTTCGACTGGAAGTGCTCCACGCTCGAGACCGCCACCGTCGGCCAGCAGATATAGTCGATCCCTTTACACGCCGGATCGTGGAAGTTAAAACCCGTCGGAACCGTGAACAGCGTCGCCAGCGGATCCACCATCGGCTTCGTAAAGGCCTTTTCATCGGCCCGCGGCACCGAAGGATGTATCGCCAAATCACTGAACTTCAGCTGGGAACACGGCGTCGACGCCTCCGCCCACCGCGCATACTGATACGCCTTGTTGTCCCGCAAACCGGCCACATTCGGCCAGCCGTAATTCCCGCCCGATCGCAGAATATTCACCTCGTCATCGGACTTCGGTCCCTGCTCAGACGAATACAACGTGCCATCCGGCCCAAAATCCAACCCCTGCGGATTCCGATGCCCATAGGTGAAAACGTGACTCACCACACCGTCAATCTTCGGATTATCCTTCGGCACACTCCCGTCCAGATTCATCCGCAGAGACTTACCCACATACGCCACAAAATCCTTCGCCGCCACCTCTTTAGCCGTGGGAATCCGTTGCGCCTCCGCCGGCAGGCAGAAGTTCCCCAACTGGTTATTCCCCTGGTCCCCCAGCGTCAGATACAGCTTCCGGTCCGGCCCAAACTTCACTCGACCCGCCACGTGGTCATTCCCGGCAGGCAACCCTGCCAGCACCACCTGCGCCGCGCCCAACTTGCTCGCCGCCGCGTCATAGGTAAACCGGACAACCTTCCCATACAAATACCGGTACGGACTGGTCTCATCGGCCACCGACGGATCAGCCCCCTTCGCCCGGTCCAGATACGTATAAAACACATAGACGTAGTCATTCCCGGTGCCCTTGAGCAGTTCCGGATGCAACGCCATCCCCAGCAGTCCATCCTGCCCGCCCGGCGCCGTGACGTCATCGATGGTCACCAGCACCTGCCGTTCCCCGCTCACCGGGTCAACGCGCGTGATCCGCTTCCCGGTCCGCTCGGTGACCCAGATCTTGGAATCAGGCCCCCAGGTAATCTCCCAAGGCCCGGCCAACCCGGAGACGACCACCCGTTTCTGAAACGGGACAGTCCCCCGAATCGCCGTTTCCGGCCCATTCTGCGCCATTACCAGCACGCCAGTCAGGAGGAGAGGAAGTTGCAACAAGGAAATTCGCACAGAACCATCCTACAAACAAAACCCCACCCAGTTTTCCCTTGGTACCGGGTAACCGGAAATCCCCGCAATTCCCGAATTCCCCGATCCCCACCATCCCCCAGATTTCCCTTGGTACCGGGTAACCGGGAATCCCCGCAATACCCGATTTCCCCGACCTCGCCATCCGCATTCCCACCACCCCAACTCAGATTCCCCTGAGCCCTCCCGTCGAATCCGCAACCCCAAACCACGCCCCTTACCACCCAACCTCCCCACAATTCCCGATTTTCCCGACCCCGCCATCCGCATTCCCACCACCCCAAAACCAGATTCCTCCTAAAGAACTACCGCCCCAGCCCCTCCACCTGCAAAATCGCATCCCCGGTCTCCCACAACAACCCAGTCAACCCCGCCACCGACCGCCCATGCCACGACCACTCCACCGCATCCTCCTCCCGCAACCGCACCTTCTTCCCCAACAACCCCACCAACCCCTTCTCCAACCGCCCCCGCAACGGCCCGCCCGCCACCAACCCCAACATGGCCTCATACAACATCGCCCGCTGATGATACCCGTCCGCCTCGCTCGTCTCCGCCCCCGGCGCCCACTTCTCCAGCCGCCCCGTAAACGCCGCCGCCCGCTCCTGCCACTCCGGCGTCCCCAAAACGGCCGCATCCTTCGGCCGCAACGCCAAAAACGCCCCCAGCATCTCCTTCCCATCCGCCACCTGCCAGAACCGCTCCACCCGGATCTCGCCCTGAATGTACATCGGCGTCGCCTCCTGCACCCCCAGCGCCGGCAAATCCCCCGCCACCGCCGGCCCGAACACATCGGACGGCTCCGTCGGCTGATGCTTCACCATCTCCGGATCGGTGTCGTTACACCGCGGCGCCCGCATCTGCCGCACCACAAAAAACCGGTAGCTCTTCGAAAACTCCCCCGTGTCCAACCCCGCCTTCCGCGCCCGCCCAATAATCCCCGCCATCGCCCGCTCAATCTGCGCCGCCGACGCCAGGTACGACCGATTATCCGGCTGCTCAAACTCCGAAAACGTCGAATGCGTCTTCATCGCCGCCTCCAGGCTCGCCATCGCCGCCCCCAACTGTTCCCCCGGCCAGTCCAACTCAGCCACCATCCGCGTCGCCGGCCGCAACTCCGGCACGCTCGCAATCTGGTTCAACACCATGTTCGCCAGCGCCAGATGCGCCCCCGCCTTCCGTTCCTCGGTGGTAAACCCACTCCGCAGCACCGCCCCCAGCGCCGCGTAATACGGGTCCAAATCCGCCAGCAGGATATCCTCACAAGTCGCCGCCTCCGGCGTCTTCCGAGCCATTTCCCCGAACATCCGCCGCGCCCGCGCAGGGTCAATCGCCACCATCTGCGTCACCGCCGCGCTCTGCAACGACAACGCGTCATAACCCCGCCGCGCCGCGCTGATCACCAGCGCCTTGCTCTCCATTGGCGATCCCGGAACTGCCGCCACCGGCAACCGGTGCCGCGACTTCGCCCCCAACACAAACGCGCGTTCAATCAACTCCGCCCGCCCCGCCCCTGCCCCCGGCGCCACCCGCAACATCGCCGCCGCCGCAATCTCCGGAGGCACGCTCTCCGCCAGTCGCAACACCGCCGCCACCGGCGTCTCATCCGCCGCCAGCGCCACCAATCCACTCATCACGATCAACACCCGGAAAATCATCAACATCGCTTCTCTCGACCCTACCAAAAGAAAAGGGGGCGGGCCTAGGCCCGCCCCCAATCGAATCAAACAACGGTTACTGCTTGCCGCAGGAGCCGGAAGGCCCAAGGTTCTTCCAGTTCTGCTGGATATACCAGTTCTTCCCGCCGAACGTCATGTTGTACTTCCCACTGCCGGTTCCGGAGGTCGTCCCGAAGGTCCAGGCGCACTTGTCGGCGTTTTCCATGCCGGTCGAAGTCTGATACCAGGCGTTCAAGTCCGGATCGGTCAGCGCTTCTTCCATCTCGTGAGCGATGATCGAAGCCATGCCATCCGTGTTCAGGTCGCCATTCGGGCCCGGATTCTGCGCAGCGCAGGAGTTCGGGCAGCGCGACACGGAGCCAACGAAGGAGTACTTGATGTCGATCCCGCCGCTGGTGAAGTGGGTATGCCAGCCGCAGTACTGCGTGCAGAACCCGCTCGAAGCCGTCACGTTCGTGCCCGTCAACACCAGATAGATGCCGTTCGGGTCGCGCGGTAAGTAGCCCGCATTGTTCGTCGGCAGGGCCAGATGGTTCGACACAATCGTCCGGATCGCCGCGTCGCTCAGGCTCGTCGCCGTGCCCGTGTCCACAACCGCCTTCTTGAAAGTCACCACACCCGAAAGCGCCGTGCCAGCCGCGTTCGTGTAGGTCTTGTTGATGTTCCAATACGGCGTGTTGCCGATCGTCGAAACCAGCGTCGTCAAGTTCGTTTTCGTGGTCGCGCTGTGCGTGCCGTACCAGATGATGTAAACGTTCATCCCGCTCGACATCACCGGGCCACCGTGATACTGAATCCCGAACTGCGGAACCGCCTGCCCGGTCGGGACCGCGGCCGTCGACGCGCCGCCCACCGGGGCCGGGACGTCAAAACGGCGGTGACTGGATTTCTCAATCACCTCGCTCTTATCATCATCGTCATCTTTCTCTTTGCCGGAACCACCGTCCCCGCCCATCACCAGGAACCCGGCGCCAACGGCCAAAGCACCCATCACTGCAAACGACAGAAGATATTTCTTCACGTATCCTCCAACCCTTTCCCTGACTGTAATTTTTCTTTTTGGATTCAAGCCCGCCGGCCCGCGCTTGGGAGTCGCGCTATTGCATACCGCGGCTCGAATCTGTTTTGTTCATAGATCCCTGTACGTGCGCCAACAACGCCGCCCGGGAAAATACATCTACTACAGGCAAACTGCGGATCGGTACTTGCCCAAATTTCGCCCTATATAATTAAAAACACTCAACAAGAGGCTAAGCGGACAAGCCCATCAACATCTGCAAGTTCTTGCAAGTATAGCGGATTTTACATCCTGCACAATCCCCGAAAATTCGGGGTCTCTACCCCACACACCTACCCCCCATATGTGGGTCCTTCACACCCGGATCTGAATGGAATCCCCTTCGCCAGCCCCTCCGCCCAAAGCCCCCAAGCGGAGCACTGACCGGTCGCCCTTCATGTGGGCGAGCACGGCCCCGAAAAATCTTCCCCAGGCCCAAAGAAACATTTCTCGTGAATGATACTCCCTGGCGAGCCGATCCGTTCGTACCAATGAGCGGCCAAGGATCGGCCCCGACGCCAGGAAACAACAGGAGATCTGCATGCAAACAGGACCCACCCTTGCCACCCACACCCAAGACCTCGAAGCCATTTTGGGCAGCGCACAACCGGACCAGCACCAACTCGATGCGCTAATGCGCGCCTTCTACGAAGTAATCTCGTTCGAGGAAGAAAGTGCGCCCGATTGGGACACCATGGCCAGCTTGTTCTCGAAGCATGCCCGCATTACCCGAGTCACACCCGAAGCCACCGACCACATGGAACTTTCAGACTTCAAAAACATGGTCGAGGAGCTGCTCGAAGTAGGCGCAGTCACCAGCTTCTTTGAGCGCGAAATCGCGCGCCGCACCGATCGCTTCGGAAACGTGATACACGCGGCCAGCGCCTACGAGACGCGTGTCTCGCCCACCGCCGTCGACTTCATCGAACGCGGCGTCAACTCACTCCAACTGATCCGCGAAGACGGCAGCTGGAAAATCGTCAGCCTGTGTTGGGACTCCGACGCGCCGTTTAGCCTCTCAGCGTGGCAATCGACCATGCAAGGAGGCGGCAATGGCGCGAACTGAACGGTTCCGGTTTTCGCACACGCGCCAGATCGACAGCGCGTACCGTTACGTCTCCGCCGCGGTCGATGCTGGCGTAATCATGCGCAGCGCGGAAAGCGGCAGCGGCCGCTTCGTATCGCTCGATGGCGACCGGCTACTGAACTTCGGCTCGTGCAGCTATATGGCGCTCGAGGCCCGGCCGGAACTCCGCGATGCCGCCCATCGCGCGATCGATGACTACGGCACGCAGTTCCACTTCTCCCGGGCCTACGTGCAGTGCCCACTGTATCTGGAGTTGGAAGCGCTGCTGGAGCAGATGACGGGGCGCCCGGTCGTGGTCGCGGCCTCCACCAGCCTGGGCCATATGGCGGCGCTGCCCGTTCTCATTCGCGACGGGGATTTTGTGATCATCGATCAGTTCGCCCACGCCAGCTTACACAGCGCCGTGAAGCTCATTCCCGGTGTGTCCCTTGAGATTCTTCGGCACAACCGGATGGATCAGTTGGACGCGCTGCTCACTCGGCTCCGAGACCACAAAGGGCACGTCTGGTACCTGGCCGATGGCCTCTACTCCATGCTCGGCGACTGTGCCCCGTGGGCCGATCTCAAGGATCTCCTGGACAGGCACGACAAACTCCGCCTCTACATCGACGATGCCCACGCCACCAGCTGCTTCGGCAAGCACGGCCGGGGTTTGGCGCTCGAACACTTCGGCGGCGACGAGCGCGTCGTCGTGGCCTTATCGCTCAACAAGGCGTTCTCAGCCGCCGGCGGCGTCATTGCGGTTTCGAGCCGGGAAATGGCCGATCGGATTCGGCGCTGCGGCGGCCCCATGTTGTTTTCCGGGCCAATTCAGCCACCCATGCTCGGTGCCGCGGTCGGCTCGGCACGGCTCCACACAAGCAGTGAGTTTCCCCGATTGCAAGCCGAACTCCACGACCGCATCGCGCAGTGCGTCGCGCTCGTCGGCCAGCGGGACCTCCAGCTCGCGGGCATTCAGCACACTCCAATCTTCCAGACCCAATGCGATTCCCCGCGCGTGGTGTTCAACGTGGCCAAACTCATGCAGGAACGGGGCTTCTTGTGCTGCATCTGCGTATTTCCCGCCGTGCCGATGAACCGGCCGGGAATTCGCTTCACCATCTCCCGGCACAACCACCATGGCGACATCATTGCGTTTGTGGATGCGCTCGAGGAGTGCCTCGCACTAGGCCGGCACCAGGCGATCTTGCAGCCAGAGGCGGAGTCATATGCCACGGTGGGCGCGGAATAGCTAGCCCAGCGAAACCCGATCACAACACTGGAAAATAATCTTTAACCCATTCATTCCACGGGACATATCCACCGCCAGAAGCAGACCCGAAAGCCGAAAACAGTAGACAACTTTTTATAATGGAAGTAGGAATAGGGCCTCGCCCCCCACTTCCGGCCCCGGATAGGACGTCCGGCAAACACCCTGGAAAGGACTCCCAATGTCACTTCTACCCGACACTCGTCTGCTCGAAATAAACCTCGAAACCGACGCCGCCACCCGTCCCCTCACCGAACTCGAAAAGTTCTTCACCCACCAGATGGCCTACGCCGCCTGGGAGCTCGAACGGGTCCGCGCCAACGCGCACAACATCGACGCCGAACCGCGCCTCCTCGCCGCCCAGAACCGCGCCAACCGCAACTGGAACCGCGCCCGCAAACAGGTCGCCAAGCTCCAGGCCGCCCGCGTCAGCCACGCCACCCGGCTCTCCCGCACCCGCCAGCAGGTGGCCACCGCCACACCGCTCGCCGACGCGGCCCGCATCCCCATGCCAAAAGCCGCCAGCGCCTACATCGAACAGGCCCTCGACCACCTCATTGCCGGCGACACCGACGGTTCCCTCTCCGCCCTCATCGCCGAACAGGAGGTCCGTTAGTCATGGCTACCCCCGCGCAAACCCTCGCCAACCAGGCCAACGCCCAGCACTCCACCGGCCCGAAAACGGACGCAGGCAAGGCCCAGTCGTCCAGGAACAATATCAAGCATGGCCTCTGCCTCGGCATCCTAGTCCTCTCGCCGGACCAGCAAGCCGACATGGCGAAATTCGAAGCCAAAATGCGGCTGGAAATGAAGCCCACCGGCCCCATCGAGGAAACAGTCTTCGCCCAATTCATCGACGCCGCCGCCCGTCTTCAAAAAATCTCAAGCCTCATCAGCAGTCTCTTCCGGCAACACGACGAAGACCCGCTCGTGGTCCCCGACGCCGCCGCCGAGTGGAACCAACTCAACCGCTACCGGGCCGCGGCCGAAATGCAGCTCTACAGCGCGATCAACACTCTGATGGATCTCCAAACCACCCGGCTCTTCCGCGAACTCCACGTCGTGAAAGCGGAGCAGGCCTACATCCCGCCGATGGTAAAGGCCGGAGCAGGCATCTGGTTCGGCAACGCCCTGCGGAACCATAACGACCGCGAGCTCTTCTACGCCATGCACCCCGGCCCCGACCCGTTGTTCGGCCGCCTGCCAAAACTCCCGTCCCGCCCCCCGGCTTACGAAGGCGCACCCGGATTTACCAACGCGGACCCAATCGCCGCCTGACCCACCAAGACGCGACCCAACCCGCCGAAGGGAACAAACACCCGACCGGGGATAAGGCGGGCAGACCGTCCAGCACCGTTCGGCCCGTAACCCAACCAGCAGCCTCGTACCCCGAAACGCGACGCAACCCGCGGCACGGAGCAACCACCCCGGGGACAAGGCGCGCGTCCCCGCCGGACACCTCGCTTGTCCAGGAACGGTCCTTTCCCACCAAAGCCCGAAGGGCGACGGTGGGTCCCCAAAACGCGACATACCTCGCCCAAAGGGAACAAGTCCCCAAACAAAACCCGCATAAAACCGGGTCACAATCAATTTCGCCAACGCGAACCCAAACCGCCGCCGGAACCTTGGCCCAGCCATCGTCCCAACGGCGCCCAGCTCTTTGACATCCCGAATATACCCATCACCCCGGGGCCCCGGCGAGGCCCCACCGGGCGCGCAAACCAATTTACTAACGCGAACCCAAACGGCCCGTCCAAACAACCGGCGCCTTACCAACAACCAATACCGATCCCGTAACCGGTCCCGTCGCCGCCCCAAGCCCAAAATGCACCGGGCCCACGACAGACGACGAGTACCCAACCGACGACGACGCCAAATTCGTCTGCAAACCCAATACCACCGCCGCGTTCAGCGGCGCCGGCACCGCCACCCAGGAATTCGTACTAACAGTCGTATTCCGCCAAATGGCCGCCTCCCCGCCCAACGCCGTCACAACCACGTCCAGCCGTCCGTCGCCGTCCAGGTCCGCCGCCACCGCGCCCCGATGCGCCGCCGCCGCGCCCGCCAGCGCCGGACTCGCCGGAGTAACATCCACAAAACTCTTCCCATCCCGGTTCTGAAACACCGAGTTAGGCAGAAGATACACATCTGAAGAGGTCGTCACACCTACCATATCGTTCACATGGGAGTTAGCCGTGAAGATATCTTTCCGGCCGTCATTATCGAAGTCGGCGAACACCACGCCCCATCCGCTCTTGCGGGCCACGAGCGGTGCCAACCGCGCCATCGCCGTCGCCTCCTGGAACTGGCCCTTACCCAAATTCCGAAACAACGGGAACGATTCGCCCGCCAGCGCCGTAATCAACAAATCCGGGCGCCCGTCGTTGTCATAGTCGCGAAAATCGACGCCCATATTAGAAATGGTCACCCCGCGATCCGGCAGCGCCACCCCAGCCGCGAACGCCGCCTCTTCAAACTTGCCGTTCCCCAGATTCCGGAACAGCGAGTTCGGCATCCCGTCGTTGGTCACAAACGCGTCCAGATACCCATCGGCGTCATAATCGGCAAACGCAACACTCATCCCCTTCCCCGGAAACTTATCTAATCCAGCCGACTTACTAACATCGGAAAACGTCCCATCGCCCATATTTCGAAACAGCTGATTCGTAGTCGCCGCAAAATGCCGTGGGTGGCAATACACCCGCACGTTCTTCGCACGATCCCCGCACCACGGATTGTTCGTGGGCGACCAGTTCAGATAGTTGACGACAAACAGATCCTGCCGCCCATCGCGGTCGTAGTCGAACCACCCGGCCGCCACCGTCCAGGCGCCCGTCGCCGGCAGCGC
>CANIFK010000017.1 GCA_947466555.1 Acidobacteriota bacterium
GCCCGCAAGGTCGTCGAAGTGTCCACCACGGATACGCCCGAAGCGCTCGCCAAAGCCGGCGAAGTCTTCGAGGATGCGCCCGTCGCCGCCAAGAAGAAAAAGGCGAAGAAGAAGGACGACAAGCCGGCCGAAGAAGCCGCGCCCGAGATGGAGAAGATCGAAAGCAAGCTGCCGGCTGTGACCGTCAACCTGTCGACGCTCACCGAACTCCTCGGACCGCCCCGCTTCCGCGATACCGTGGCCGATCACAAGAACGAAGTCGGCGCCACCGTCGGCCTCGCCTGGACCGAAGTCGGCGGGTCGATTCTCACCACCGAAGCCGCCGTCATGGAAGGCCGCGGGAAACTGACGCTCACCGGGAAACTCGGCGACGTTATGCAGGAATCGGCGCAGGCGGCGATGAGCTACCTCCGCACCCGCTCCCACTCGCTCGGGCTGGCGCGCGATTTCTACCGCCACCTCGACATCCATTTGCACGTACCGGAAGGCGCGATTCCGAAAGACGGCCCTTCGGCCGGTATCACCATCGCCACCTCGATTACCAGCGCGTTGACCAATATCCCGGTCCGCGGTGACATTGCCATGACTGGCGAAATCACCGTGCGCGGTAAGGTGCTCCCCATTGGCGGACTCAAGGAAAAGATGCTCGCCGCCCACCGCAACGGCATCCATGAACTCGTCCTGCCCAAGGAAAATGAAAAGGATCTCTACGACATTCCGGAGATCATTAAGAAGGACATGAAACTGAACTTCGTCGAGTCGATGGACGAAGTGCTGAAAATTGCCCTGGAGCGCGAAGTGACTCCGTTACCGCTGAGTCCTGCCGCCGCTGTTCCGTCCGAGACGCGTCCCGTTGACGACATGACTCACTAGGGGGCCCTGGCCCCCGCGCCGGATCCTCCCTGTTTATATGTCCACCCTCAAAGCGGACGCTCGGTTTATACTAAGTGCTACAAGCCCAGCGCAATTTCCAAACCTCCATCTCCCGGAGTTTGCGTTTCTGGGTCGCAGTAATGTTGGAAAATCCAGTCTGCTGAACGTGTTGGCCGGGGTCAAGAAGTTGGCCAAGGTCAGCGCTCAGCCCGGCCGGACGCAAGCAATCAACTTCTTCACCATCAGCGAGTCTGTTACGTTCGCTGACCTGCCTGGCTACGGCTTCGCAAAAGTTCCACTCCATGTCAAAGATTCCTGGAAAAGCCTCATCGAGGCTTATCTGTCTGAGCGAGAACAACTCGTGCTCAGCTTCATCCTGCTCGACGCTCGCCGCGGCTGGATGGATAAGGACCTGGAACTCCGCGATTGGCTGGTTCACCAGGACAGGCCGTTCCTAGTAGTAGCCACCAAAATCGACAAACTCAATCAATCTGAATTGCACCGCGGCCTGGCCGCCATCCGTCGTACGAACGATGGAGCGGATCCAGTGCCGTTCTCGGCCATCACCGGCCAGGGAGCGAGGGAAATTTGGCAAGCGATCAAGACATCAAAGACCCGTTGAATCCGGAGTCCGCCCCCACCGGCGGCGGTGATTCACCCGTACCTGCCCCAGTTGCCGCGGAGGCGCCCGCTTCGCGGCCCATCGCCGAATCCCGGCCTCGCATCGCCCGGCCCAAACCGGCCGGCGATACCGTGCCCCCAAGCGGCACCACGGAACCAGCCGACCTCACCAGCGCCCGCCGCGATGGCACGCTCGATCTCGTTGAACTCAAAGACATGTCGATCGTGAAACTCAACACGATCGCCAAGGAACTCGGCGTCATCGGCGTCGCCGGCCTTCGCAAGCAGGAGTTGATCTTCAAGATCCTCCAGACGCAGGCCGAAAAGTCGGGTCTCATCTTCTCCGAAGGCGTGCTCGAATGCCTGCCCGACGGCTTCGGCTTCCTCCGCGCCCCGGAGTATAACTACCTCCCCGGTCCTGACGACGTCTACGTTTCGCCCTCCCAGATCCGCCGTTTCGACCTCCGCACCGGTGATACCATCTCCGGCCAGATCCGCCCGCCCAAGGAAGGCGAACGCTATTTCGCCCTCATTAAAGTGGACGCGATCAACTTCGAGCCACCGGAAGAAGCCCGTAACAAGATCTTCTTCGACAACCTGACGCCCCTCTATCCGCAGGAGCGCATCAAGCTCGAAATCGCCAAGGACAACTTCTCCGGCCGTGTCATGGACCTGTTGACCCCCATCGGTAAGGGCCAGCGCGGCCTCATCGTCGCTCCGCCCCGTACCGGTAAGACGATGCTGCTCCAGGCCATCGCCAATTCGGTCACCACGAATCATCCGGATGTCACCCTGATTGTCCTGCTGATTGACGAACGTCCCGAAGAAGTCACCGACATGCAGCGCTCGGTCAAGGGCGAAGTCATCAGCTCGACGTTCGATGAGCCCGCCTCCCGCCACGTGCAAGTCGCTGAAATGGTCATCGAAAAGGCGAAGCGCCTCGTCGAACACAAGCGCGACGTCGTCATTCTCCTCGATTCCATCACTCGTCTGGCCCGCGCCTACAACACGGTGGTCCCGCCCTCCGGCAAAGTACTCTCCGGCGGCGTGGATTCGAACGCCCTCCAGCGGCCTAAGCGCTTCTTCGGCGCCGCCCGCAATATTGAAGAGGGTGGCTCGCTCACCATCATCGCGACCGCTCTAATCGATACCGGCAGCCGCATGGATGACGTCATCTTCGAGGAATTCAAGGGCACCGGCAACATGGAAGTGCACCTGGATCGCAAACTCGTCGACAAACGCGTCTTCCCTGGCATCGACATTAATAAGTCGGGCACTCGTAAGGAAGAACTGCTCATGCCGAAGGAAGAATTGACTCGGGTTTGGATTCTGCGGAAGGTGTTGAACCCGCTTTCGCCGGTAGAATCCATGGAACTTTTGCTCGATAAACTCGCAAAAACTCGTTCGAATGCCGAATTCCTGGCATCCATGAACGGATAATGGTACGTTTTCCGGTTGCGGAACGCGCTACAAAGCGTAATACTAATCGGCACTCCCCCATAACCTTTTTCGTTAAGATGTCGTCATAGCTTTTAAGTAACCCTGACCGTTGGGCCTTGAGCTCGATGGCGAGGAGTGTCAACTGATGTTCACCCCACAATCCGACATGAATTCCGGCATGGCGATTACTCCCATGCAAATGTCCGGCGCCGCGCTGCCGAATCCGCAGCCGACGGCTCCCGGCCAGCCGGGTGCTGGCCCGCAAGTCGTTGTCCCGCCTGAACTTCCGCGGAATCGGTCCTACGGCTGGGTGTGGCTGTTGGTCCTGGCAATCGCGGCCGGTGCGGGCTACTGGGCTTGGCAGAAGCGCCAGGAACAGGCGGCCCAGGCCACCGTGGTTGCCGTCCGAACCGCTCCCGCTCAATCGGCGCCCTTGGCGAAGACGCTTCGTGTCACCGGTGTGACCGCGGCTGAAAAATACGTTTCTCTCATTGCCCCCTCCCTCCGCGGTGGCCGTTCCAGTGGTGGCGGCGGAGCGATTAGCGCCGGCGGCGGTGGCGGTGGCAGAACTTCTGGCGGGTCGTCCACTGGCGGTGGCGGCGGCAGCAGTTCCGGTGGCGGCAGTTCCTCTGGTAGTTCTACAAGTTCAGCTAGCAGCACATTGGCATCTGCCGGCGCGGCGTTGGCCAGCACCTCCGGCGCGGCCTCCGGCGGCGGCGCCAGCGCCGGTGCTTCCGGCGATACATTAGCTTCTTCGGCTGGTGCCGGCGGCGGCGCTACTCTCCGTTCGGCGCGCTCCGCTTCAACGGGTTCCTCGGGCCGTGCCACAACAACGGCTGCCCGGTCGTCCCGTACGACAGCTTCTGGTTCCTCCACACTTGGTTCGGACGGCCTCGGTTCCACTTCCAGTTCCATCCCCGGTGGTGGTGGCGGCGGTGGAGGTGGCGGCGGTGGTGGTGGTGGCGGCGGTTCGACCGGTGGTCGTGGCGGCGATTTCATGATGCAGCTGCAGATGCTGGCGCCCAATGGCTCTCGCGTTACCAAGGGTGCCGAGGTTGCCGAGTTTGACCGTCAGTACATGTTGCTTCGCCTGGACGACTACAAAGCGAGCGTCGAGCAGTCGGAAAACTCCATGAAGGCGAGCATCGCCACGTTGGAAGTGACCCGCAAGTCCTACGAACAACAAATTCGGGCTGCGAAAAACCTGGTCGAAAAATCTGAACTCGACATGCGGACCCTCCCCGTCCGCAGTGCGATTGAATCCGAACGCCTCCGCCTCGCCCTCGAAGAAGCGAAAGCGAATCTGAAGCAACTGCAGGAAGCGGCCCGCTACGTTGACATCGGCGAACGCGCCACTCTCAAGTCGACAGACCTGGAACTGCAGGCCACGAAACTGGAACTGCGTCGCGCACAGGCCAACGCAGACCGTATGGTCATGAAGGCGCCCATGGACGGCCTGGTCGTCGTGCAGAACACGTTCCGCGGTGGCGATTTCGGCGCAATCCAGCAGGGTGATCAGATCCTCCCCGGCATGATGTTCATGCAGGTTGTCGACCAGTCCTCGATGATCATCAACGCCGCCGTCAATCAGGTTGACGTACAGAACATGCGTCTGGGCCAGCGGGCGAAGATTCGTTTCGATGCCTTCCCCGGCCTTGAACTGCCCGGGCACGTCGTCACCATCGGCGCGATTACCAAATCCGCCGGTACACGTGGCGCCTTCAAGAAGGAAGTCGCTGTTCGTTTGCGTCTCGATAAGCTCGATCCGCGAATTATTCCCGATCTCAGTGTCAGCGCCGACATCGTGCTGGACGAAGCCGACTCAGCTACGGTGGTCCCCGCCGAAGCCATCATGTCCGACGCTTCTGTCGCCGGCGCACAACCGAAACCCTACGTGATGGTCCGGGGTGCCAATGGCGCCTGGGTCCGTCGTGATGTGCAGGTGGGCCTCGTCAGCAACACCCATGCCGCGATCCGGGAAGGCCTCAAGCCCGGCGAAGTGGTGGCCTTGGAGCCGCCCAACGTCGCGGCACCCGATAGCGATAAATCGCCAGCGAAATCGAGCTGACGTTCCCGTACCCCCCGCCTCCGTCTGAAAAACCTCTTTGGAAGGTGTATGTCGAAAGATCTAAAACCAAAGGTCCGTTTGGGCCAGTCGGCATCCGGCAATCGTAAGCGCGCCATCTTCATGGTGCTTACCATTGGCGCTCTCGCCGCCGGCGGCTACTCCGCTTATCGTTACACCGGCCAGACGAAAGTCGAAGTTCCGGTGGCACGCGTTCGCCAGAGTGAGTTCATCATTTCGGTGAAGACCCGCGGCGAAGTGCGCAGTTCCCGGTCCGTGATTCTCTCCGCGCCGCAAATTCCCGATCCCCGCATCGTCATGCTCGCCGAATCCGGCAAGCCGATCCGGAAGGGCGAAACGGTCATCGAGTTCGACGCCGCTCAGCAGGAGCAGTACTACCTCGATCGCGCCACCTCCGTCCGAACCGTGGACAAGGAAATCGTCCAGATGCAGGCCTCCCACCGCATCACCAAGGAAATGGACGCGATGAACCAGATGACGGCCGGCTACAATGTCGACCGCGCCAAGCTGGAAGCTTCCAAAGCGGAGATCCTTTCCGAAATCGAAGGCAAGAAGAACCGCATCGACGTCGGCACCGCCGAAGGCGATCTCGATCAGGTCAACGTCACCGTCAAGGCGCACAAGACCACCCAGCAGGCCGATCTCGACCGACTCGATAACAAGAAGGACAAGACCGTCCGCGACGTCGAACGCGCCAAAGGCTACCTCTCGCGCATGAAGATCGTCGCCCCCATGGACGGCATCGTCAACGTGCTGCCCAACACCCGCACGCAGGGTTCGTTTGGTTCCACTCCGCCCCCGTTTAAAGAAGGTGACCGCGCCTGGACCGGCGCCGCCATCGCCGAAATTCCCGATCTCTCCCAGATGCGCGTCGAACTGAAACTCGACGAAGTCGACCGTGGAAAGCTCCAACTCGGCCAGGCGCTCCGCGTCCGCGTCGACGCCATTCCGGAAGTGGAATTCACCGCCACGCTTGACTGGATCTCCCCCATCGCCGCCGTCATTTTCAAAGGCATGGGTCTCACCGAAAAGACCTTCCCCGCCCGCGCCACGCTCGCCAAAGTCGATCCCCGCCTTCGTCCCGGCATGAGCTGCAGCTCGGAAATCATCATCGAAAGCGCTCCCAACTCCCTGCTCATCCCCGCTCGCGCCAGCTTCATGAACAAAGGCAAGCCGGCCGTTTGGGTGCAAAAGGGCGATGGCTTTGAAATTCGCCAGATCGAAGTGGGCAAGCGCAACGATGCTGACATCGTCGTCACCAGCGGCCTCAAAGCCGGTGAAGTGATCGCGATGGAAGATCCCAACGAAGTCGCCAAGCGCGCTAAGAAGCTGTAGGAATCCGCATGAAAAAAGTCATTATCCGCCTGGTCATTCTCAGCATCGTTCTGGGTGCTGCCTACGGCGCCTACAAGTACATTCCGCAGATCACCGCGGAGCGCCAGCAGTCCATCGCCACCGCCAAAGTCCAGCAGGGAGAAGTGGTCGTCCGCACCTTTGCCCGCGGGGAACTGCGCGCCGTCCGGTCCGCTACGCTCACCGCGCCCAACCTCTTCGGCACCGTGCAGGTCACCAAGCTCGCCGAAATCGGTTCGTTCGCCCGGGAAAAGGATCTGGTCATCGAATTCGACGATGCCGAACTGGTCTCGAGCGTCGAAGAAAAGCAGCTCGAAATCGACCAGATCGACGAGCAGTACAAGAAGTCCGAAGCTGATCTCGCCATCCGTAACAATCAGGATCAGGTGGAGCTCCTCCGCGCCCGTTACTCGGTGCGCCGCTCGGAACTCGAAGTCAAACGCAACGAACTGCTCTCGCCCATTGATCAGAAGAAAAATCAGCTGAACCTGGAAGAAGCCAAGCGCCGCCTCAGCCAGTTGCAGAGCGACATCAAATCCCGCCAGGAACAGGCCGAAGCTGAACTCGCCGTGCTCCGGGAACGGAAGCAGAAAGCGCTGCTCGAAATGGCTCGCGCCAAGAGCCGCCTCAACCAGGTGAAGGTCCTTTCTCCGATGAGCGGCCTCGTCGCCGTTCGCCAGAACGCATCCAGCCGCATGGGCTTCGGGTTCGACGTTCCTGACATCCGCGAAGGCGATCAGGTTCAACCCGGTATGCCGATCGCCGATGTGCTCGATCTCTCGGAGCTCGAAGTCGTCGCCCGCGTCGGTGAACTCGATCGCGCCAACCTCAGCGAAAATCAGGAAGTCATCCTCGGTCTCGACGCCGTGCCGAACGAACGGTTCCGCGGTCATATCAAGACGATGTCTTCGACCGCGAGCGCCAGCGTTATGTCGTCGGACCCCGCCAAGAAATTTGACGTGGTCTTCACCATCGACATGAAAGAACTGCTCGCCAAACTCGGCGCCAAGCCCGATCAAATCCAGCGCATCATGGCGACCGCCGAAGCCAACCGCAAGAAGCCTCCGGTTCCCTCCATGGCCTTCGGCGGTGGTATGCCCGGCTTGCCCGGAATGGGTGCCATGGGTGGTGGTGGTGCCATGGGCGGTATGGGCGGTGGTATGCCCGGCGGCATGGGTGGTGGCGCCATGGGCGGCGGTATGCCCGGTGGTGGCGAAGGCGGCGCGCCCGGTGGTGGCGGCGGACAGCGTGGCGGCGGAGCCCGTGGTGGCATGGGTGGAGCCGCAATGGCCGGCATGTCCGATGCCGATCGCACCAAGATGCGGGAAGCCATGCAAGCCGCGCTCAAGGGCCGCAGCATGCAGGACCTCTCCGCCGAAGAACGCACCAAGATTATGCAGGACGTGATGGCCAAGATGGGCCGTACTCCTGGCGCGGGCCGTCCGGCCGGCGCGAAACCCGATCCCTCGAAACCCGACGCGGCCAAGCCCGAAGTCGCCGCTGGTGGCGAAGGCGCTCCCCGCCGGCGTCGCGGTGAAGGTGGCGGCGGTCCCGGTGGCGGCGCGCCCGGCGGTATGGGCGCCATGTTCGGCATGGGTGGCGGTCTCGGCCGCTTTACCGAAGCCGACCTGAAGAACGCCAAGCTCCCCCCGCCCCCCGATCAGGATTCCAACCTCGATGTCCTTCTCCGTCCCGGCCTGTTGGCCGACGTCGAAATCATCGTCGAAAAAATTCCCAACGCCGTTCACATCCCCGCCCAAGCCGTCTTTGAAAAGGAAGGCAAGCTGGTCGTCTATGTGAAGGAAGGCCAGAAGTTCGTCGCGCGCCCCATCAAAATCGGGCGCCGCAGTGAATCCACCCTGGTCGTCGCCGAAGGCCTGAAGTCCGGCGAAATCATCGCCATGGCCAACCCCGAAGCCAAGCCCGGCACCAAGCAGAAGAGCGAAGACAAGGGCGGCTCCAGCAGCCCCATGAACGCCCTGCCTGGCGGGAAGTCGTAATTTAAAAGAAGATCTGAGGAGCCTGAACAGAAATGTCGATGCTTGCCGACATCATCCCTGAGATAAAAATGGGGTTGAGCAGCTTGTTAGTACACAAGCTGCGTAGTTTGCTGACCATGTTGGGTATGATCTTCGGCGTCGGCGCCGTGGTGGCGATGTTGTCCATCACCGAAGGCGCGCAGAAGGAAATGATGAGCTACATCGATCTCCTCGGTGTCAACAACATCATTATCGAAGCCAAAGAGGCCGTTGACCGCAACGAGCTCCAGGCTCGCCGCGCCATCTCGCCCGGCATGTCCTTCCGCGACTTCCGCTCCATCACCGAGAACGTCCAGGGCCTTGAACACCTCACCCCCCGGAAGCGCTTCAAGCCGCAAAAGGTCCTTCCAAAGACCGGCGCCGAACCACCCATTCTCATTGGCGTTCTGCCCAACTACATGGCCATCAACAGCCTCCGCGTCATGGAAGGCCGCTTCTTCAACGACGAAGATAACGATCGGTCCAACCCCGTCTGTGTCCTCGGCGAAGCCGCCAAGGTAAACCTCCTCGGGTTCGATCCGGCCGTCGGCAAGTTCGTCAAAATCAACGACACCTGGCTGCAGGTTGTCGGCGTCCTCGCCCCACAGGCCACCGCCGATTCGGTCGAAGGTCTGGAAGTCGCCAGCGGTAACAACTTGGTTATCGCCCCGCTCAACACCGTCATGCGCCGCTTCGAGGATTCGAACTCCTACCTCAAAGACGAAATCGACGGCATGTACATCCGCGTGAAGAACGGCACCGACTCGATCGAAACGTCCAACATCATCAACGCCATCCTCACCGCCACCCACAAGGACGCCGGCGATTTCGCCATCACCGTCCCCGCCGGCCTGCTCGAACAGCGGCGGCGCACCGGGTTCATCTTCAACATCGTCATGATCTGTATCGCCGGCATTTCGCTGCTCGTCGGCGGTATCGGCATCATGAACATCATGCTCGCCACCGTTCTCGAACGTACCCGGGAAATCGGTATCCGCCGCGCCATCGGCGCCAAGCAGAAAGACATCATCCGGCAGTTCCTCACCGAAGCCGTTTTGATCTCCATCATGGGCGGGCTGCTCGGTATTATCTTCGGCGTCACTTTGGCGCACATCATCGCCTCGGCCGCTGGCTGGTCAACCGTTGTGACCACCGGGTCTATCGCCGTCGCCTTTGGTGTCTCCTGCGGCATCGGGCTGGTATTCGGTATCTACCCCGCCATGCAAGCCGCCCGCCTCGATCCGATCGAAGCGATCCGTTACGAATAACAACGAGAAGAATCTCCACAATGAAATCGCAACGCCAATTGCTCTCAATGGCACTCTCCCTCTTCGTGTGCCAGTCTTCCTTCGCATGGCAGGCGCCCGCGCCGGCGCCCGCCGGTGCCCCCGTCGGCGTCATCCCTGCCCAGGAGCGGGCCTTCACCCATACCAATAAGAAGGATCCCGATCTTCTCGACACACCCTTCTTCCCCAAGCAAAGCTGGTTCAAACGCCACTTCGCCGAACCCATGCCGAAGGTCGACGTCCGCGGCGTTACCAAGTTCGATGACTACATTGTCGACGGCAAGCTGGAGCTATCTCTCCGCAGCTATCTCCAACTCGTCCTCGCCAACAACGTCGACATCGACGTTCAGCGCCTGAACGTCGAGATTACGCGCAACGCCATCACCCGCGCCTACGCCCCCTTCGACCCCTTCTTCACCGGCAGCTTCACCTCCACCCGCACCAAGACGCAGTCCACCAGTCAGCTGGAAGGCGCCCAGACGCTGAACCAATTGGTGCAGCCGATGAACTTCGCCTACACCCAGACGCTCGACAGCGGCTTGCAGTACACCGCCGGCTTCAACGCCAACAAGACGTCCACGAACAACTCGTTCAACTTCTTCAACCCCGCCCTCAACGCCCAGATGTCGGCCAGCTTTGTCATGCCGCTCCTCCGCAACCGGGGCAGGGAAGTGAACCGCCTGCCGATCACCATCGCGCGCAGCCGGCTGAACATCAGCAATCAGAACTTCCTCAACACGCTCCTGACCCTGATCTCCAACGCCGAAAACGCCTACTGGGATCTCCTCGGTGGCCGCGAAACCCTGCGCGTGCAGGAAAAGGCGCTTGAGCTTTCCGCCGAAGCACTGAAGCGCTCGAAGAAGGAACTCGAACTCGGCGCCATCAGCCCGCTCGATATCTATCAGCCGGAAGCCAACTACGCCACCGCGGAAATCCAGGTGCTCCAGGCCCGCTATCGTCTCCAGCAGTTTGAAGACTCGCTCCGCCGCCAGATGGGCGCCGACCTCGATGCCAAGTATCGCAACATGGCCATCACGCTCACCGAAACGCCGCTGCCTCCCAACAGCACGATGGAGATCGACCGCGAATCCTCCGTCTCCAAGGCCCTCGGACTGCGCCCCGACCTGAAGGCCCTCGTCGAAGAGATCAATACCGACGACCTCACCCTCAAACAGGCCTCCAACGCCCTCCGCCCCGATCTTGGCCTCCGTGGCAGCTACACCTCCACCGGCCGCGGTGGTGACTTCTTCAACCGCGTCGGCAACAACGTCACCGTCACCCGCGGTGGCTTCCCCGACGCCCTCGATCAGGTCTTCGGCTTCAACTTCCCCATCTATCAATTCGGCCTCACGCTCCGCCTCCCCATCCGGGATCGCGCCGCCGCCGCCAACTACGCCGATGCCGTTCTCGCCAAGCGCCAGGACGTGCTCAATCGCCGGAGTGTCGAACAGACCATCCGCCAGCAGGTCCTCAACGCCGTCAGCCAGGTCGAGTCCTCCAAGGCCTCCGTCAAACTCGCCGCCGTTGCCCGCGACCTCGCCCAGAAACAACTCGACGCCGAACAGAAGAAGTACGACCTCGGCACCTCCGTCATCTTCTTCGTGCTCGATGCCCAGACCCGCCTCGTCAACGCCGAAGCGCAGCTGGTCAACACCACCATCCAGTACCGTCGCAACCAGATCAACCTGCTCCGCGTGACCGGTGATCTACTGCAAGACCGCGGTATCCAAGTCCAGTAGTTTAGGAACCTACTCCGGGTCCGCCGGCAAATGCCGGCGGGTCACGGCGTCCAGTTCCAGCAGCCGTTCCCAAAGCCCGGCCAGCTCCGCCAAAGGCAGCGCATTCGCGCCGTCCGACAGCGCGGCGGCCGGGTTTTCGTGTACCTCCACGAACAACGCGTCCACGCCCACCGCCACCGCCGCCCGCGCCAGCGGCTCGATGAACTGCGGTTGCCCGCCGCTCTGCGTCCCGCCCGCGCCCGGCATCTGCACGCTGTGCGTGGCGTCGAACACCACCGGCCATCCAAAGCTCCGCATGATGGCCAGCCCCCGCATGTCCACCACTAAGTTGTTGTACCCGAACGACGTCCCGCGCTCGGTCAAAAATACATGCGGATTCCCAGCGGCCACAACTTTGTCCGCCGCGTGCCGTATGTCCCAGGGCGATACAAACTGGCCCTTCTTGATATTCACAATCCGCCCCGTCCGCGCCGCCGCCTCCAGTAGATCGGTCTGCCGGCAAAGGAACGCCGGGATCTGCAACACATCGCAGACCTCCCCCACCGCCTCCGCCTGCCATGGCTCGTGAATATCGGTCAACACCCGATACCCCTCCGCCTTCAACCCCTGCAGAATCCGCAACCCCTCGCGAATCCCCGGCCCCCGGTACGACGAGCCGCTCGACCGGTTGGCCTTGTCGAACGACGCCTTGAACACAAAGTCCGGCCCGGCCACCGCGCGGATCTGCTCCGCCAGGAAATGCACGTGGGCCTCGCTTTCAATCACGCAAGGCCCGGCAATCAGCGCCAGTTTTGGACTATGTGGCATGGCTCAGCAACTCGGCCGAAGTGCCGGTCCGCCGCAGCCGCTCTTTATACGTCGCCCCCACAAACGCCGCGAACAGCGGATGCGGTTCCAACGGTTTCGACTTGAACTCCGGATGGAACTGGCAGCCCAAATACCACGGGTGATCTTCGATCTCGCAGATCTCCACATACACCCCGTCCGGCGTCTGCCCGGTAATGCGCAACCCGCCTTCGGTCAGGACTTTTTCGTAGTCGCGGTTGAACTCAAACCGGTGCCGGTGCCGTTCGCTGATTTCCGCTTTCCCATACGCCGAACGCGCCGTCGAGCCTTCCGACAACGCGCAAGGATACGCGCCCAGCCGCATCGTCCCGCCCAGTTCATCCACACCCTTCAACTCGCGAAGCTTGTAGATCACCCGGTTCGGCGTCGCATTGTCGAACTCCGCCGAATCCGCCTGCGGCATCCCGCACACGTTCCGGGCGTACTCAATCACCATCGTCTGCATGCCCAGGCAAATGCCGAAATACGGCACTTTCTCTTCGCGCGCATAACGGATCGCCTGCAGCATCCCTTCCACGCCGCGTTTGCCGAATCCGCCCGGCACCAGAATGCCGTCGTACTGCGACAACCGCTGCGCGCAATCCGGCCACACCAGATCCTGCGCCTCAATCCAGTGCGTGTTCACCTTCAACCGGTGCGCAAACCCTCCGTGTAGCAGAGCCTCCTTCAAGCTCTTATACGAATCCTCATACTCCACATACTTGCCGACGAGCGCGATATCCACCTCGTCCACCGGGTTGTGCAGCCGGTCCAACATCTCTTCCCACCGCGCCAAATTCCGCGGCGCCGATTCAATCTTGAACTGCTGCAGAATCAAATCGTCGACGTTCTGTCCCGCGAACCCCAGCGGCACTTCGTACACCGATTTCGCGTCGCAGGCCTCAATCACCGCCTCCGGCCGCACGTCGCAGAACAGCGCGATCTTCTCTTTGATGTCGCCAATGAGAGGCTTCTCACACCGGCAAATCAGCATGTCCGGCTGAATACCAATCGCCCGCAGTTCTTTCACCGAATGTTGCGTCGGCTTGGTCTTCAATTCGCCCGCCGCCGCAATCCACGGCACCAGCGTCACATGCACGAAAATGCAGTTTTCCCGGCCTTTTTCGTGCCGAACCTGGCGAATGGCTTCCAGAAACGGCAGCGATTCAATGTCGCCCACCGTACCGCCAATCTCCACCAGCACCACGTCCACGCCCGCCGAGACCTTCTCGATATTGGCCTTGATCTCGTTGGTCACGTGCGGAATCACCTGGACCGTCTTGCCCAGATAATCCCCGCGCCGTTCCCGCGAAATAATCGTCTCGTAGATGCGCCCGCTCGTGACGTTGTTGCTCTGCGTCAACGGCGCATATGTGAACCGCTCGTAGTGCCCCAGATCCAGATCGGTCTCCGCCCCGTCATCGGTGACGAAAACCTCCCCGTGCTGAAACGGACTCATCGTCCCCGGATCCACGTTCAGATACGGATCGAATTTCTGCAGCGTCACCCGCAGCCCGCGACTCTCGAGTAGGCACCCGATCGACGCTGCCGCGATTCCTTTTCCTAACGAACTGACCACGCCGCCTGTTACGAAGATGTACTTGGCCATACCCCTCTAGTTCCAAAAAGCTGTTCGACCCTTGCCAGGTCTTCCGGCGTATCTACGCCCAGTGATTCGTATTCGGTCTCCGCGACCCGGATCTTGTACCCGTTCTCAAGAGCGCGCAACTGCTCCAGTTTTTCCACTTGTTCCAACGGCCCCACCGGCAACATCGGGTATTCCAACAGGAACTCCCGCCGGTACACATACAGGCCAATATGTTTGAAGTAAACCGCCCCGCCGCCGCGGTCGTACGGAATCGGGGAGCGCGAAAAATACAGCGCGCGTCCATCCCGGCCCATCACAACCTTCACGACATTCGGGTTCATAATCTCGGAAACGTCTTCAATGCGCTTGGCCAACGTGCCCATCAACGCATCGTCATCTTCCAATAACGCCAGCACCGCGGCATCAATCGCCGCCGGATCAATCAACGGCTCATCGCCCTGAATATTCACCACCAGCGAGTGCGGATACGCCGACGCGGCTTCCGCCACCCGATCGGTCCCCGACGGGTGCGAAGAAGATGTCATCCGAACCTGCGCCCCAAATTTTCTGGCAACAGTGGCGATCGTATCGTCATCTGTAGCGATAAGGAGGTGCTGCAGATACCTCGCCTGATTCGCTCGCTCCCACACATGTTGGAGAATCGGTTTGCCGTGTAGGGGGGCGAGTGCTTTAGCCGGAAAACGGGTGGAGGCGAGTCGTGCCGGAATTACTCCGAGTACTTGCTGTGGCACGTTTGATGGTACCACGAGAGGTTCGTTACATCACTTGTAACTGGGGCAAAATGGGCTATGAAAATTCATAGGCATGATATCATTTGGTTAGATTTCAGCCGAGAGAGGTCCACTCTGGCCATGAGAAAAAATTCCCTCTTCGTCGGCATCGGCGCACTGTTGCTATCCGTGGCCCTGATCGCCGACGAAAAAACGCCCCAACAGCGCCCCGCGGACGCGAAAGCGGGCTCGTCTGCGCAAGGCCCAGCCACCAAGAGCAACACCACCGCCGCCCCGCGCCGTAAAACCGGCCCGGCCGATGAGCCCGACCCTCTGGCCTCCCGTCCCGCGAGCATTCGCGTCGACACCAATCTCGTCCTTATCAACGTCACCGTAACCGACCCGCTCAATCGCTTCGTCACCGGCCTCGAAGCCGAACACTTCAAACTCTTCGAGGACAAGTCCGAACAAAAGATCGCCACCTTCGCCAGTGAAGACGCCCCCCTCTCCGTCGGCCTCGTCTTCGACGCCTCCGGCTCCATGGGCGCCAAGCTCCAGAAGGCGCGCCTCGCCGCCGCCCAGTTCTTCAAAACCGCCAACCCCGACGACGAGTTCTTCCTCGTCCAGTTCAACGACAAGCCGGAGATGGTCCAGCCCTTTACGACCAACACTGAAGAGATCCAGAACCGCCTGACCTTCACCCAGGCCAAGGGCCGCACCGCCCTCCTCGACGGCATCTACATGGCGCTGAATCATATGAAGAAGGCGCGCAACACGCGCAAGGCCATCCTGGTCCTCTCCGACGGCGGCGACAACTCCAGCCGCTACACCGAATCGGAAATCAAAAATCTGGTTCGCGAAGCCGACGTGCAGATCTACGCCATCGGCATCTTTGAACCCGTCTCGGCCCGCTCCCGCTCGGCCGAAGAACTCGCCGGCCCCGGACTGCTCAACGAAATCGCCGAACAGACCGGCGGCCGCCATTTCCCCGTGGAAAATCTGAATGATCTGCCCGACGTTGCCGCGAAAATCGGTATCGAGCTGCGCAACCAATACGTCATTGGTTATGTGCCCAATAACGGCAATCGCGACGGCAAATACCGCCGCGTGCAGGTGAAGATCAATCAGCCCCGCGGTCTTCCCCCCCTGCGCCCCTTCTGGCGCCAAGGATACTATGCCCCAGCTCAGTAGACGCGTCTTCGGACTTGCCATCGCCGGCTCCGCACTCGCGCCCGCTCAGGAAGACACTGGATTAACCTTCCGGTCCGACACAAGAGAAGTTCTCCTCCACGCCACCGTTGTTGATCGCAAAGGGGCGTTCGTCACAGACCTCCCTCGCGATGCCTTCAAGGTCTTCGAGGACGGCGTCGAACAGAAGTTGAAGGTCTTCCGCCGTGAAGATGTCCCCGTCTCCATGGGCCTCGTCGTCGATAACTCCGGCTCCATGCGCCGCAAGCGCAAAAAGGTTGAGGACTCCGCCATGGCGCTCGTCAAGGCGTCCAACCGCCAGGACGAAATCTTCATCGTCAACTTCAACGACGTCGCCTACCGCGATGCCGACTTGACCAGCGACGTCAAGAAACTCGAAGAAGGCCTCTCCCGTATCGACTCCAAAGGCGGCACCGCCATGCGCGACGCCCTCACCCTGTCGATGGACTACATCAAGGAGAAGGGAAAGAAGGCGAAGAAAGTTCTCCTCATCGTTACCGACGGCGATGACACCGCCTCCAGCGATACCAACACCCTGGAGAAGCTCCTCTCGAAAGCCCAGCGCAGCGAAGTCCTCATCTTCGCCATCGGCATCCTGAACGAAGAGGACCGGCGCCTGGCCAAGCGCGCCCAACGCGCCCTCGAACTGCTGACCAAGCAATCCGGCGGCATCGCCCACTTCCCCAAAGACGTCGAAAGCGTCGAAGACGTGGCCCTGCAAATCGCGAAGGAAATTCGCAGCCAGTACATCATCGCCTACTCGCCCACCAAGCCCGACGACGGCGCCTACCGGCAAATCAAAGTCTCCGTCAAAGGCAACGGCCTCACCGTCCGCACCCGCACCGGCTACTACGCCAAGGGCGACGAAAAGAAGTGATCGGGTTCCTCTGGCAAGCCAGCCGCGGCTACCGCCTCACCCCGTGGCGCAGCCCCTACATCCTTTGGCGCATCGAAACCTACTGGGGCCTCCACGCCGACCAGATCGGCTTCAAAGAGTTCTGGAAATTCGTCTGGGCCCAGCGCCGCGATCTGTTCCGCTTCCTCGAGTGGACAGACCGCATGCGCGCCCAAGGCCAATAACTACAGCGTCCGAGTCACCTTCGACAACGCCCGCGGCTGATCCGGGTTCAACCCCTTCTCCTCCGCCAAACACGCCGCCAAGATCTGCGCCGGCACAATATACGGCAGCGGCGTGTACAACTCCTCCGGCACCGCATCCTTCCGGTGCAGCGACCCCGGCAACACAATTGACCGTGTTCCCTTCAGCGCCACCGCTTCTTTATTGCTCTGATCGGTAATCACCAACGTCTCCGCGCCCAGCCCGTGCACCCGGTCGATCATCTCGTGAATCGACGGCCACGTTACCCCGGCCGGAGCAAACAAAAACACCGGGAACGACCGCTCCACCATCGCAATCGGACCGTGCAGGAAGTCGGCCGACGAAAACCGCTCAGCGACTACATAGCACGTCTCCATCAATTTCAACGCGCACTCAAACGCATTGGCGTAGTTCAATCCGCGCCCGACGACCACGGCGCTTTCCATGAACCGGTACCGCCCGGCCTTCTCGCGAATCTCGCTCTCCAGCGTCAACGCACCCGCCACCGCCTCCGGCATCGCCCGCAGTTCGTCCAGCGAAACCGGCGCGCCCAGCGCATAGGCCAGCATGTACATCGCCAGCAGTTGCCCCGTATAGGTCTTCGTCGCCGCCACGCTCTTCTCGCGCCCGGCACGGACCAAAATCACATGCTCGGCAATCTTGGCCAGCGTGCTCGAAGCCTCGTTCGTCACGCCCACCGTGAACGCCCCGCACTCCCGCGCCCGCTCCAAAACCAGATTCGTATCGGTGGATTCGCCCGATTGCGAAATCGCCACCACCAGCGCATCTTTGTAGTCGACCCGCGCCCCATACAGCGTAAAGATCGACGGCGCCGCCAGCGACACCGGAATCCCCGTCGCAATCTCCAGCAGATACCGGCCAAATTGCGCGGCGTTGTCCGACGTGCCCCGCGCCGCCAAAATGATGAATTTCGGCCTGTTTTTCGCAAACAATGCCCGAAGCTTCTCGATGCCCTTCAGTTCAGAGCGAAACGTACGTTCGAGAGCCGAGGGTTGCTGACGGATCTCTTCCAACATTTTCGACATACGAAGTTCAGGATAGCAGGCCCCTCCGCGCAGGCATAGGCACCACCCACGCCCCCACGCCCAACCCCGCCACCACCGCCGCCAAACCCCAGAACAACAAATCGTACGACCCCGTCCGCGCCAGCGTCTCGGCCAGCAACAACGGCCCCACCGCGCTCGCCACCACCGTCGTCGCCTGCGCCGCCCCCTGAATCCGCCCCAAATGCGTCCGCCCAAACACCTGCCCCCAAACACTAAAGAAAACGACAGTCACAATCCCCCCAGCCGCCCCCATCGTCGCCGCATACAAGTCCACATGTACCGCCGTCCGAACCATCGGCAACCCGACTAACGACAATCCCAGCATCAACATCCCCACCCC
>CANIFK010000018.1 GCA_947466555.1 Acidobacteriota bacterium
GAGGCGTCGGCGCGGGTGTTTGCGGATTCGGTGGGAAGGTTGCCGGGGTCGACGCAGAAGCTGTTGAAGGAGCCGGAGATGCAGAAGAAGTTGGCGGTGCAGAGGCGGTCGTTTGAGTCGACGTATTGTAAGCGGGTGGAGTTGATTCGGAAGCAGTATGGGGGGAAGATGCGGGCGGTGGCGGAGGGGTTGGGGTGAGGGGCGATAATGAAGTTATGACCGACCAGGAGATGATCAAGCGGTGGGCGCAGACTTGGAAGGAAGTGGGTCCGGAGTTGGAGTTGATGCGTCTTCGTGAGGTGCGTGACGAGGACACGGCGCTTTCGTTGGAGTTGCTGGCTCCGGCTTTTGAGCAGGCGCTGCGGACAGGGGGACCGGACGCGGGGTCTGGGTTGGTGGAGATGCAGCGGTACTTCGCGAAGCTGCGAGGATGATTGGGATTTTTGAAGCGGCGCTGGAGTTGCAGGCGTTCTGCGATTCGCAGGGCTGGGAATCCTGCTTCATTGGCGGGATTGCGGTGCAGCGTTGGAGCCAGGCGCGGGTTACGCGGGACGTCGACATTACTTTGCTGACAGGATTCGGGCGGGAGCAGCCGTTTATCGACGCGCTATTGAACCACTACGCGGCGCGCCATGCCGACGCGGCTCAGTTTGCTTTGCGGGCGCGCGTGCTGCTGCTTGCTTCGCAGAGCGGGGTTGGGATTGACATCTCGTTGGGAGCACTGCCGTTTGAGCGTCTAGTTGTAGAACGGGCGACGACTTTCGAATTCGCGCCGGGAGTCGGTCTGCGAACTTGCTCGGCTGAAGATCTGATGGTGATGAAGTTATTCGCCTCGCGGCCCATTGATTTGCGGGATGCGGAGGGAATTGCGGTTCGGCACGATCAACGGTTGGATTGGGGCTATATCGAGGAGCAACTTGTGCCGCTGGCGGAGGCGAAAGAGTCGCCACAGATTTTGCGGGAGCTTGATCGGGTCAAGAAGTTGAGCTCGACGCTGTAGTAGGGGCAGTGAGACACTACTGGCGGAGGCGGGTGAGTTCAGGGCGGGTTAGTAGGCGCCAGGTGCCGATGGGGAGGGTTCCGATGGAGATGTCGCCGATGCGGACTCGGACTAGTTTCATGACTCTCGCGCCGATGGCTTCGACCATGCGGCGGACTTGGCGGTTGCGGCCTTCGGTCAGCGTGATTTCGAAGTGAGTGTGTTTGCCGGAGTCCCTGAGCTTTGTGACTTTGGCGGGGCGGGTGGGGCCGTCGGAGAGTTCGACGCCTTTGCGGAGTTGGTCGAGCTGGTCGTCGGTTAGGAGCTCGCTCGCCTTTACCAGGTAGGTCTTGGGGACGTGGAAGTCCGGGTTCATGATCCGCTCGGCGAACTGGGTGTCGTTGGTCATGAGCAGGAGGCCGGAGGTGTCGAGGTCGAGCCGGCCGACGGGGACGATGAAGCTGTCGATGTCCTTGATCAAGTCATAGACCGTGGGGCGGCCGTCGGGGTCCTTGTAGGTGGTGATGTAGCCGGTGGGCTTATAGAGCAGGATGTAGAGGCGGTCCTGGCGTTCGAGGGGCTTGCCGTCGAAGCGGATCTTGTCGCGCTCCATGTCGACCCAGTGGTCCGGGTTTTCGATGATCTTGCCGTTCACCTGGACGCGGCCTTCGTGGATCCAGCCGCGCGCATCGGTGCGCGATCCGAGGCCGGCTTTGGAGATTACCCTCTCCAGGGTTTTTAGCGGACGTTTCTTTTGCTCCAACTTCGCTATTATGCTACGCGGACGGCGGTGGATAAACTGGAGGAGTGAATCCGCCACTGAGTCCTCTTGAGCAACGCGTGCTGGGCAGCCTGATTGAAAAAGACATGGTCACGCCCGACTACTATCCGCTTTCGGTGAATAGCCTGATGACGGCTTGTAACCAGAAGACGAATCGGGAGCCGGTGACCGACTACGACGAAGATACGGTGCGGGATGGGTTGCGCGAGTTGGAGGAGCGCGGGCTGGCTGAACCGCGGTTCGATTCGCGGGTGGCGAAGTATGCGCACCGGGCGTCGTTCGCGTTGAACTTCAACAACCGGGAGCTGGCGCTGATTTGCGTGTTGCTGCTGCGCGGGCCGCAGACGTTGAACGAGTTGAAAGACCGGACGCAGCGAATGTATGCGTTTGACGATTTGGACGCGGTGGAGAATTCGCTGCGGAAGTTGAGCGAGCGGGAGGATCCGCTGACGGTGTTCCTGGGGCGGCAGCCGGGGCAGCGGGAGCCGCGGTGGATGCACCTGATGGGCGGGCCGGTGACGGCGGAGACGCTGGCGGAGATTCACGCGCCGGTGGCGGCGCCGGCGGTGGCGCGGACGGGTGAATTGGAAATTCGGGTGAATAAGTTGGAAGCTGAGTTGCACGAGTTGCGAGAGCAGTTTGCCGCGTTTCGCCGGCAGTTTGAGAGCTAATGATGCGACTGATTTTTCTGCTGTCGGTGGCGGTGTTCGCCCAGGGCGAGGCGAAGGTTCGGGAGATGTACACGAAGTACGAGTACCGGATCCCGATGCGAGACGGGAAGCGGCTGTTCACTTCGGTGTATGTGCCGAAGGACGCGTCGCAGAAGTGGCCGGTGCTGATGAACCGGACGCCGTATTCGGTGGCGCCGTATGGGGAGGATTTGTACAAAGAAGACCTGGGGCCGAACAAGGAGTTGGCCAAGGACAAGTACATCTTCGTGTACCAGGATGTGCGCGGGCGGAACATGAGCGAAGGCGAGTTCGTGAACATGACGCCGCACAAGGCTGTGAAGCGCGGGCCGCAGGATATTGACGAGAGCACGGACACCTACGACACGATTGATTGGCTGGTGAAGAACCTGCCGAATAATAACGGGAAAGTCTGCACGTATGGGATTTCGTATCCGGGGTTTTATACGGCCGCGGGGATGATTGACGCACATCCGGCGCATGTCTGCGCGTCGCCACAGGCGCCGATTACCGATTGGTTTACGGGCGATGATTTCCATCGGAACGGGGCGTTGTATTTGCCGCATGCGTTCAATTTTCTGTCGGCGTTTGGGAAGCCGCGGCCGGAGCCGACGGTGCCGCCGAAGGACCGTGTGCGATTCGACCACGGGACGCCGGATGGGTATAAGTTCTTCTTGCAACTGGGGCCGTTGTTCAATGCCAATGAGAAGTATTTCAAGAACACGGTGTCGTTCTGGAACGACATGATGCGGCATGATACGTACGACGAATTCTGGCAGTCGCGGAATTTGCGGCCGCATTTGAAGGGGATCAAGCCGGCGGTGATGACGGTGGGCGGGTGGTTCGATACGGAGAATCTGTATGGCGCTCTGCAAGTGTTTGGAAATGTGGGGAAGCTGAGCGCGTCGACGACGAATTTGCTGGTGATGGGGCCTTGGCGGCATGGGCAGTGGGCGCGTGATGATGGGTCGCACTTGGGGTATATCAATTTCGACGCGAAGACGAGCAAGGATTATGCGAAGAACATTGAGACGCCGTTTTTCGCCTTTTATCTGAAGGGTAAGGGCGACGGGAAGTTTGCGAAGGCGCAGGTGTTTGAGACGGGGCGAAATCAGTGGCGCCAGTTTTCGTCGTGGCCTCCGGAGGGGGCGCGGGAGAAGAGTCTGTACTTCTTGGCGAATGGGAAGTTGGGGTGGGAGGCGCCTGCGGCGGCTGCAGGTTCGGATGAGTATTTGAGCGATCCGGCGAAGCCGGTGCCGGCGACATCCGATATCGCCATTGGCATGACTCGGGAGCACATGGTGGACGATCAGCGGTTCGCGGCGAGCCGGCCGGACGTGCTGGTGTATCAGACCGATGTGTTGGAAGAAGACGTGACGTTGGCGGGGCCGGTGTTGAATTCGTTGTTCGTTTCAACGACCGGGACGGATGGCGATTTTATTGTGAAGGTGATTGATGTGATGCCGGATGCGCTGCCGGTTACCGAGTATGACGGTGCGAAGCCGGAGACGCGGCGACCGCCGATGGCGGGGTATCAGATGCTGGTTCGTGGAGAGGTTTTCCGCGGGAAGTTCCGGAACAGTTTTGCGAAACCGGAGGCGTTTGTGCCGGGGCAGGTTGCAAAGGTCGAGTATGGGATGAACGATATCTTCCATACGTTCCGGCGGGGGCACCGGATTATGATTCAGGTGCAGAGCACGTGGTTCCCGCTGGTGGACCGGAATCCGCAGAAGTTCATGAACATCAATGAGGCGAAGGAATCGGATTTCCAGAAAGCGATGATTCGGGTGTTCCGGCAGACTGGGGCGGCATCGCGGGTGGGTGTGCGGGTGCTGCCGTAGCCGGGCTGCCGTTAGCGCGGGGCGAGGGTGGGCCAGCGGATGAGGAAAAAGTGATGGCCGCAGAGTTCGCAACGGTAGGGCTGGAAGAGCCAGTAGATGGCGCTTTCAATGGCGTTGCGGACGCCGACGCTGCGGAATTCGATGGACTTGCAGTGAGGACAACTTCTGGTGAGGGCCATGGTTATTTGGCCACCGTGGCCAAGCGCATCCATTCGAGCGGATGATTGCGAATGTGGCCATCGCGTTCGCGAATGTCGGCCCAGTTGGGATCCGCGTTCAAATGGAGGAAAACGCCGGGTGTGCCCTGATAACTGCCGCGGGCCAGAACGACTTCGTCGCCCGCATGAAAAGCGGGTCCTGCATAGCGACTCTTCATTCTGTTTGTACTCCTGCCTAAGCATAGTCCCTATTGGCGGGAATATTACGTGTTTCTTTTGCTAGAGCCAGGAGTGGCCGTCCCACCCTTTGATTTCCTCGATGAATTTGACGACGCCGGCTGAGTAAAGGGCGAAGAGCGCTTCGCCTTTTTCGGGCGTTGCGAATTGGGGTTGTCCGATATGACCGGTGGGGGTGCGCTCCTTGGTGATCCAGCCGCGGTAGGCGGGTTCGAAGCCGTAGTGGACGGGGACGGTTTGGAGTTGCGCCGGGTCGCCTACGACGAGGTTTGGGGCGAGGGCCATGATCATGGACGTCTCCCATTCGCAGGCGTGGCCCATGTCGGTTTGCACGTAGCCTTCGGGCTTCGCCATGTCCCAGTAGGCGGCGGAGAGGAGGAGCAGATCCGTGCGGTCGCGGTATTTTTGGCGGAGTTCGAAGACGGCTTGTTTGGCGGGAGTGATGTTGCCGCCGTGTCCGTTCAGGAAGAAGAGGCGGGTGAAGCCGTGGGCGAGGAAGTTTTCGGCGAGGTTGCGGAGGAGGTCGAGATAGAGGCGGGGGGAGGCGGAGAGGGTGCCGGGGTAATCGATGTGGTGGTCGGAGTTGCCGAGCCACTGGAGGGGGGCGTAGAGGGCTTGCGCGGGTGCGGCAACTTCGGCGCGGCGGATGACTTCGCCCAAGAGGAGCGAATCGGTATAGACGGGGAGATGGTGGCCGTGCTGTTCGACGGCGGCGATGGGGATGATGATGGGGGTTTGTCTGGGCAGGGCGTCGATGGCGGGCCAGGTGAGGTTAGCGAGGTACATGGGGACTATTATCTGGGAATTGCGTAGTGGAGGCGGACGACGCCATCGGCGAAGCGGCGTGAGGAGAGGAGTTTCATTTCGACGGTGCGTTTTGCAGGGGAGAAGAGGGGGATGCCTTCGCCGATGGCGGTGGGGATGACATGAAGGATGATTTCGTCGAGTTGATTGGCGTCGAGGAAGGAGCCGAAGAGGCCGGCGCCGCCCATGAGCCAGATGTTCGCGCCGGCGCGGCGGCGGAGGTTTTTGGCGAATTGGGGGATGGGGGTGTTGACGAACGTCACGTCTGGCGCGGTTTGTGGGGTGGTGCTGAAGACGTAGTGTTTGGCGGTGGTGGAGATCGATGCTGGGCCGCCGTGTGACAGCGCCCAGTCGTAAGTTTTGCGGCCCCAGATGATGGTGTCGATGGATTTGAGGAAGGCGGGCATGCCGTAGGCGCCTTTGGGGTGGGGGCGGTCGAGCCAGTCGACAGAGCCGTCTTTGCGGGCGATGAAGCCATCGGCGCTGATGGCGAGATAGGCAATGAATTTGCGGGCCATATCGGATTTTAGACGCAAAAAAGCGGCGCCGGTGAGGGCGCCGCTTTCTTGGGGTTGGGGTTGATTAGAAGGACAAGCGCAGGCCGAAGCGGAACTTGCGTTCGCCTTCGGCGCTGGTGATGGCCATGAAGTTGTTGGTTGCGACGACGGCGCCGGTGGACGCGTTGGTCGACATGCTGCTGACGTTCGCCGCGGGGTTGCCGAAGCGGGGCGTGTTGGTGAAGTTGAAGGCTTCGGCCTTGAACTGCAGCGTGATTTTTTCGGTGATGGCGAAGTCCTTGAACATGGCCAGGTCAGCCTTTTGGAAGCCGGGACCACGAACGGAGTTGCGGCCCATGGAACCAAAGCGGAAGGCGTTGGAGGCGCGTTGGAAGTTGGGGTCGCGGAAGGAGGTCACGGCGTAGTACTGCGTGCCGGGACCGGCGTCGCCAGTCTTTACAAGTTCGCCGATCTGGTCGGCCGTCTGGCTGGAGCCGGGCGCGTTGAGGGAGGCGGCGGCGGCCGAGACGGTGAAGGGCGTGCCGGTGTAGGCGGAGTAGATACCGTTCACGCGCCAGCCACCGGCGACCTTGTCAGCCACGCCTTTGAGGGCGAACTGCTTGCCTTTGCCGAAGGGCATTTCGTAGACCCAGCTCATGACGAACATGTGCGTGCGGTCGTAGCCGGCGAGGGCACGATTGCGGCGCATGGCGCTTTCGAGGTTGGTCAAGGGGAGACCGGCCCAGCCATCGTCATCGCTCATATTGATCGATTTCGACCAGGTGTAGCCTCCCTTGAGGAAGAGGCCCTTGGCCATGCTCTTGTTCATCGACACCTGCATGGCGTGATAGTTGGAGCTGCCGAAGCCGTCCCACATCAAGGTTTCGATGAGGCGGTTCTGGGTGGCGGCGAGCGGGCGGCCAGTGGGGCCGCTGCCGATGGGTGCGGCGTTGATGTCGCGGTCGAGGAACTGGTGCACGGTTTGGTTGCCAACGTAGCCGGCCGAGAGGATCATCTCGCCAGGGAGGCGGCGTTCGAGCGTGTAGTTCCAGCTATGAATATAGCCGCGGTGGAGTTCGCCGCCCCAGGGGCTGCGGGGTCCCATGTTGACGGTGGGCGGGAGGACGACGGTGCCGGAGCTGATGTCGGGCGTGGGCACGTCGGGCACGCCTTTGGCGAGGGTGCTGTAGTAGCCGTACTGCGAGGGGGCGACCCAGGAGGCGGCGATGGTTGCGGGGTAGAGACCGCGCAGGGGACGGGAGACGACCATGGGGTTATAGCTGACGCTATAGCCGGAGCGCATGACCGTCTTGTCGTCCAGGCGCCAGGCGAAGCCGACGCGAGGGGCGAAGAGCTTCTTGGAGACGCTGAGGCCGTTTTCCTTCGGGATGTTGCCGATGCCGCCGATGGTGACGAGGTTGGTCTTGGGATCCCAGCGTTCGAGACCGCGGTCATCGGCACGATCCATGAGCGGGTAGTACTCATAGCGCAGTCCGATGTTGACGGTGAGTTTGCGGTTGACCTGCCAGCGGTCGCGGATATAGAGGCCGTGCTGCCATTCCCGCGTTTTCATTTGCAGGAACTGGAGCGACTTGTCGGCGGAGCCGAGGATGTCGAGCAGGCCGGCGGCGTACTGGTGCGAGGTGCGCGAGACCTGGCCGAGAAGCACGGTGGCGTTGCCGGTGGGCGTGAGAGCGCCGCGCGGGTTGGCCAGTTCGGGCTGCCAGTGGTTCAGGGCGTGGCGGATGGTATCGACACCCCAGCGGAACTCGTGCGCGCCGTGAATCTTGGAGAAGTTCATGGTGTACGTGTAGCTGCGATCCGCGTAGAAGTTAGGATTCGACGAGGTGCAGTTGCCCCAGGCGGTGAAGCCGTTGTTGATGCAGGGTTGACCGGAGTAGCGGATGTCGTTGGCGAAGGCCTTGCCGCCGTTGGTGCCGGGGATGCCCCAGACTTCCGAGCCCCAGTTCTTGCCGTAGTCGGGACCAGTGGCTTCATTGCGGAAGCGGGTGTAGCCGAAGACGCCGTCGATCAGGAACGTCGGGGTGAGGGTGTAGTTGAAGCCGAACGTCGGGATGTCGACGCGGGAGAAGGCGGTGCCGATCTGGCCGAGGCCGGGACCGGTGAGCGCGCCGAGAGCGCCGGCGCCCTGGACGGGAGCCTTCATGAGCGAGTACTTGCCCCACACCATGAGCTTCTGGGTGATGTTGTAGTTCGACTTAATGTCGTACTGATCGCGGGTGAGCGAGAGCGTCGCCGCGGAGAAGTAGTTGCCGGTGAGGCCGGAGGAGTCCTGCGCGGGCTGATTCGGCAGGGGCGCCATCTGTTGGATTTTCAACCAGGTGGGCGAGAAGAGCGAAGAGGGAATCTGGTTGTTGGGGAACGGCGCGCGGTTGGAGCCATCGGGGTTGCCGGAGTACGGATTGTAGATGGCGCCCAGGTTGGCGTAGGCGTTGAAGTTGCCCGCGCGCATATCGGCCGGAGGCACGGAGTAGTTGCCGAACTGGTTGGTCCGTTCGGCGGTGCGCTCGTAGCTGAAGAAGTAGAACAGCTTGTTCTTGATGATGGGTCCGCCGACGGTGAAGCCGGGGATGTTGACGATGGATTTGGGCAGAGTGGGTTTATTGATGTTCTGCTGGAAGAAGTAGGGGCGGGCGTAGAGGTGCTGGTTGTCGTGATACCAGAAGGCCGAACCGTGGAGCTGGTTGGTGCCCGACTTGGTGGCGACGGTGACGGCGGCGCCGCCGGCCATGCCCTGTTCGGCGTCGTAGGAAGACGTCGAGATGTTCACCGTTTCGATTGATTCGACGGGCGGGTTGTAGAGCGTGTGGTGGGGGAGCCAGATGTACACGTTCGTCGCGCCGTCGATGCGGGTGTTGTTGTTGTTGCGATTGGTGCCGTTGACGTTGGTGGTCAGCGAGCGGGAGGGCGAGGAGCCGACCGAGTTCTGGAAGGCGGCCGGCGTGGCGCCGGGGACCAGATTGATCAGCGATTGGAAGTTGCGGTAGGCAGGGAGGGGAAGTTCGACGACGGCTTTCGAAGTGATTTCGGAGCGGGTGTCGGAACGGTCCGTTTGCAGGGCGGCCGCGGTGGATTCGACGGTGATCTTGTCGCTGACCTGGCCGACTTCGAGACGGGTGTCGACGCGGGTTACGGTGTTGATGGTTACGTTGATGCCCGTACGGGTGACCGCACGGAAGCCGGGGGCGGAAACGGCCAGGCTGTAGGTGCCGGGCAGGAGGCTGACGAGGGTGTAACGGCCCTGGTCATCGGCCTTGCTTTCGCGGGTGGCGGCTGTCTGGGTGTTGGTGATGGTTACGGTTGCGCCGGGGACGCTGGCGCCGGAGGGGTCTTCGACCGCGCCGACGATGGAACCGTAAAGGACTTGCGCGTGCATGGGGGCCGTGGCGAGAGCCAGCGACACCGCCAGGATTAGCGTTTTCATTGTCATTTCACTCCTGAAGTTTGTGAACGACTGCGTGGGGTTCGTTGGGAACAATGATAACGCGGTGCAAGTGGAAGATGAACAGATTTTCTTCTGTCTTAATGTCCTCGATTCCCTCAGGATTGCGACGGCCGCGCTTAGGGGCGAGACTCCAGCGTGAACAGGGCCTTTTCGCCACCGGCCTCGAAGAATTTCACGATCTTGTCGCGCCGAGCCAGGATACCGGAGATCTCCGACGACGTAATGTAGTTCGCCATGGCGGTCCGCATCGTGGCGTTGTCCAATTTTCTCATCGCCGCCAGGAAATTTCGGTCGCACATCACCAGGTTTTTGGCGTTCAGCAACTCCTTGCTGATGCGGAAGGCGCGGGTGTGGTCGATCATCCAGATGTCCCAGTTCTTGGTGATCAGCAGATTGCCCAGATTGCGGTCCGTGTTGGCGATCAACTGGTCGAAGATGCGGACCACATTCATCTCGCGGTTCCACTTTTCGGTGTCCGGTGAGGCTTCCTTCTTCCTCATGCGTGCGGCTTCATCGAACATGACCTCGTCGATCCACCACGTGAACGCCGCCGACTTCCCTGCATAGTTGCGCTCCACCGAAGGGGGGATCATGTTCAACCCCAGCAACCGGCCCAGCCGGTATCCGGCGATGTTGAACTTATAGCTGTCGCGGAAATTGATCTCGACGCCCCGGCTGCCTTCGAACCGCGATTTCGATTCGTCGATCGTTTGAATCTGCGCGTCGTGGGTGAGTTTGCCGTTGCTGAGTGTGGCGCGGATGGTGCCCGTGATGCCGGTTTTGGAGTCTTTGGTGCTAACCACTTTGGCGGTGCGCAGAAATTCTTCTTTTTCGGCGAGCGTTAAGTCCGGGACCTGCGCGCAGAGCGAAACGGCGGAAACCAGATACAGAGCAAATCGCATGTCAATCTCCTTCTGTCCGTGTATAGCGCCGAAGCTAATCGGGAGGGGCCAAGTTCTATTTCGGCAATGGAAGTTTTGAGTCCGTTGAAAGGGTGGAAGCCTGGTCACCTTCGATGACGAGCGCGAGACGATGGGCGCCGTAGACGTCCGCCAGGCCGACGTCGATGGCCAATACCGAGCCGCCGTAGAGCGTCAGAATCTTGCCGCCGGTGGGCGTGTGGCCGATGACGACGCGGCGGGCGGCGAAGTTCTTCAGCAGCCGTTGGACGTGGTTGGCGAGCGCGGGGTCTTCCTGCGCGATGCCGCGGTACCAGAGCACGCCCTGCTCGTCGCGGACGTAGCCGTCTTCGGCGAGTTTGGCGAAATCGCTGAATTCCTCGGTGATGCCCCTGTTGATATCGCGGATGGATTTGCCGGCGTATTTGGGGCTGATGCCGCCGTGGACGAAGAGCGTATCGTTGATGCGAATGACGGCGTTGTGCCCGCGAATCCATTTACCGTAGCGGCCTTGCGGGCCGAATTGAGCGCGATGTTCCACCCAGCCCGGCGGGTGGGCGGTCATCCATTTGGCGCGGAAGGCGGCATCGGGTTTGGGCTTCATCTTGCGGGTTTCCTGTTCCCACAACTGCTCGACCTGGGCCGCGGATTCGTTGCCGCGGAAGGCGGCGAACTCGCCCGGTGAGACGTAGCGCAGATCGCCGTAGAGGTTCATGGCTTCGTGGTTGCCGATGAGGCAGTGGACGTAACCGCCGGTTTTGGGCGCTTGCTTTTCCAAGGCCATCA
This sequence comes from Acidobacteriota bacterium, assembly GCA_947466555.1. Taxonomy (GTDB): domain Bacteria; phylum Acidobacteriota; class Terriglobia; order Bryobacterales; family Bryobacteraceae. The sequence goes on from CANIFK010000018.1 coordinate 11,138, forward strand.
GCAGTTCCATGACCTTGCGCGAATCGGGGCCGCGGTCGACGACGTCGCCGATCTGGACCAGGTGCGTCTTGCCGCCGGTCCAGGTACCTTTTTCGTCGATGAGCGCGGCGGCGCGGAGAACGTCGATAAAGGCGGTGTAGCCGCCGTGGACATCGCCAACGGCCACGATGCGCTCGACGCCTTTCCATGTGTCCTGGGCCGAGGTGACGGCGAGGGTGCACAGGGCCAGGAGGAGTCGCCGGGTCATAGGGTCTACTATGACATTCGGCGCGGGCGGCTCGTGTAGGATGGTTCGATACTGCGCCGCCATTTCCAAGGTCAGGATGCTTCGCCCGCCGGCAGAATTGCGATCGCGGTGGGGGCGATCATGGTGTCGTACCAGACGGCCGGGAAGGCGTTGCGGGACGCGGTTTTCCTGGCCCATTACGACGTGAGCCAACTGCCTGCGATGGTGATGGCGGGGGCGGTGCTGACGATTGCGCTGAGCCTGTTGTCGACCCGTTGGATGGCGCGAATGGGGCCGGGGCGGCTTGTGTCGCGGGTGTTTCTATTCAGCGGATTATTGCAGTTTGCCGAGTGGCTGGCGGTGGGGACCTTTCCGCGGATTGTGGCACCGGTGTGCTACCTGCACATCGTTTCGCTGACGGCGATTCTGGGGTCGGGCTTCTGGTCGATGATCAGTGAGACGGTGCTGCTGCGGCAGGCGCGGCAGGTGTATGGGCGCATTGGCGCGTGGAGCACGGCCGGCGGTATTGTGGGCGGGTTGATTGCCGAACGCACCGGGGCGTTGCTGGGCACCAACGCGGTGATGATGCAGATGGCGCTGTCGCATCTGGTGTGCGCGGCGCTGCTGTGGGATCTGGCGCCGGCGCCGCCGGCCGCGGTGGACGAGGAAGGGGAGGCGCCGGTATGGGCCGCGTTTTCCAACGTGCCGTACCTGGGGCCGCTGGCGTTGCTGGTGTTGCTGGGGACGAGCAGCGCGGCGGCGTTGGACTTCCTGTTCAAAGCGCAAGCGCGGGAGGCGTATGGACAGGGGCCGGAACTACTGCGGTTCCTGGCGCTGTTCCATACAGCGAGTGGGGTGCTGACGTTTCTGATGCAGTGGGTGATTGCGCGGGTTTCGGTGGAGCGTGTGGGGCTGGCGGCGTTGGCCGGCAGCGTGCCGGCGGTGGTGGGCGCGGGGAGCGTGATGACGGCGATGATCCCGGGGTTCCCGATGATTGCGGGACTGCGATTGCTGGAGGCCTCGGCACGAGTGTCCCTATTTAAGAACGGGTACGAGCTGTTCTACACGCCGATTCCGGCGCAGGAAAAGCGGGCGGTGAAAACGTTCGTCGATGTGGTGTGTGACCGCATGGGCGATGCGACCAGTTCGGTGGTGGTGCAGACTGCGCTGGTGGCGGCGCCGGGCGCGGCGCGGTACGTGATTCTGGGCTTCACGGCGGGGGCGGCCCTGGTGTCGTTACGGATTGCGGCGCGCCTGGATAAGGCGTATCACGAGGTGGTGCAGCGCGGGTTGATTCATCGCGCGCACGAAGTGAATCCCGCCTATGTCGAGGAGCCGTCGAAGACGTTTCGCTCGCTCAACGAGGACTCCGTGGGGCCGTACCTGGTGCGGGAGTATCCGAGCGATCCGTCGCGCCAGGACCCTGTTTTGCAACTGCTGACGGCTCTCCGCAGCGGTTCCGCGCCGCGCGTGCAGGCGACGCTGAAGGGGGTGGGTGGCAAGCCACTCGACGCCAATCTGGCGCCGGCGGTGATCGCGCTATTGGGCTGGGACGAGGTGGCACACGGCGCAAGGGATCTGCTGGTGGCGCAGTCGGGCCGCTTCGCGGGGCTGCTGATCGATTCGCTTTGCGACCCGCTTCAGGACTTCGTGGTGCGCCGGCGGATCCCGCGGATTTTGGCCGCGCACCCGTCGCAGGTCGTTTGCGACGGGCTGATTCAAGGGCTGGAGGACGACCGGTTTGAAGTGCGGTTCCAATGCGGCCGCGGGCTGGACCGTGTGTTGCGGAAGCTGCTGAACGTTCGCATCGATGCCGAACCCGTGTTTGCGGCGGTGATCCGGGAGGTCTCCGTGAATCAGCAGATTTGGGACAGCCGGCGTTTGCTGGACGAGCGGGAGACGGAGGACGAGTTCTCGTACCTGGATGACGTGCTGCGCGAACGAGCGCACCAGAGCATGGAGCACGTCTTTACGCTGCTGGCCCTGGTGTTGCCTCGGGAGCCGGTGCGGACGGCGTTCCGCGCGCTGCACAGCGGCGACCGGGCGCTGATGGACCTGGCGTTGGAATACATGGACCGGGCGGTGCCGCCGGCTGTGAAAGAGACGTTGTGGCCGGTGCTGGTGGGCCGTGCGGAGGCGATTCCGGAGGACGTGCGCGAGAAGGCTGCGCGCGATATTCTGCTGACCGAACGGGGGCTGCTGGCGGCGTTGAAACGGATTGATGAGGCCGACGCGGCGGGCGCCTGAAAAGCAAAACGCCCCGGCTGTAGAGGCCGGGGCGTTTTGCGTCGAACAGGGTTGACGAAGTTTAGAACTGGTTCCAGAGGTACTGGTTGTAGACTTCGTGGTGGAATTGCACTTCGGCGGGTTTCACAACCGTACCGAGGAGGCGGGCGCAGCGGTCGGCGGAGCCCTTCTTCAGGTCGGCGTAGCGGGCCTTGACGTCGTCGCCCAGCAACTTGCCGGTCCATTCGGCCTTGTTGAAGTTTTCCAGGGCGTCGTAGATGTTGTCCGGCAGGTAGCGGTCGGCCTGACGCAGGTTCTTGATCTTTTCGATGTCGCCTTCGAGACCGGTCTTGAACACCGAGTAGAGCACCAGGTAGGGGTTGGCGTCGGGGCCGACGGAGCGGACTTCGACGCGCGAGCTCTTTTCGTTACCGATCGGGATGCGGACCATCGAACCGCGATCGACGGCCGAGGCCTTGATCTGGTTCGGGGCTTCGAAGTGCGGATCCAGGCGGCGATAGGCGTTGACGGAGGCGTTCAACAACAGGCAGATGTCGTTGCCGTGGGTCAGGATGCGGTCGACGAAGCTCCAGGCGAACTTGGAGATCTTCTCTTCACCCTTGGGATCCCAGAAGAGGTTCTTGCCCTTCTTGGTGATCGACACGTTGGTGTGCATGCCGCTGCCGTTGACGCCGACAACCGGCTTGGGCAGGAAGCTGGCGGTGAGGCCCATCTTGGTGGCGACCTGACGGCAGATCAGCTTGTAGATCTGGATCTGGTCGGCCGCGGTGACGACGTCGCCGTAGGTGTAGTTGATTTCAAACTGCGACGGGGCGACTTCCGGGTGATCCTTTTCGTTCTCGAAGCCCATGGCACGCTGCACTTCAGCGACGGTGTCGATGAAGGTGCGGAGCGGGTCGCCGGGGAGCGAGTGATAGTAGCCGCCGGTGTTGACGTAGTCGAACTTGGCAGTTTCGTGGAAGCGGCGTTCCGCGTCCTGGCCCTGGAACAGGAAGCCTTCAATTTCGTTGGCGGCGTTCAGGGTGTAGCCTTCGGTCTCGTACATCTTGGCGGCATAGCCCTTCAGGACGCCGCGGATGTCGCCGGAGTAGGCGGTGCCATCTTTGTCGATGACTTCGCAGAACACCAGAACTTTGCCGGAACCGAAGATGTCGGCCGGAGCGTGATAGAAAGCGCCCCAGTCGATGCCCAGGCGCAGATCGCTCTCCTTCTGGGCCGTAAAGCCGCGGATGGAGGAACCGTCGAACGTCAAGTTGTCCCAGCTCTTCAGCAGGAACTTCTTGTCGTAGTCGAGCATGTGGAGGCGGCCTTCAAGGTCGCTGAACAGGACGGTGACGGCCTTGATCCGGGTCTCTTCGGTGAGATACTTCAGCCGTTCTTCCCGAACCTGATCCGCCGGAACCCGGTCCTTCCGCTGTTGCTTAATCGCAAGGTTTTTCTCTTCCAGCTCTGCGTAAGAGAGCTCCAAAAAGTCGCGCAGGTTGCTCAATTCAATCTCCTCAGGTAACGGGGTGGGAAACGGCGCAATCCGCCGCTATTTCTCGATTATAGGCGTGACGGCCCGTCCTTGTTCAAACGTATTTATTTATGGACCCTATTTCGAGTCCTGACTAGCGTCGGCGCTGACGGCGCCTTCGGCCAGCCGGATTCGGAGCCGCGTGCCGGCCGGTGCGTCGGCTGCGCGGCGCAGCACCTGGCCGTCCGGTAACGTCACCACTGCGAAGCCGCGCTCCAATATTTGCAATGGGTTAAGGGCGGTCAGCCGTGTTCCGAGGACGCTCGTCCGGCTGGCTGCGGCCGTGAGTCTGCGGCGGATTGCTGTCTCCAGCCGGGCGTCGGCGCGTTGGATCTGGAAGCGCGCCGTTTGCAGACGCAGGCGGAGGTCCAGCCGGCGCAGGCGCCGGTCCAGCACCTCCCACGCGGTGGTGCTCGCGTCCAGCCTCTCCCGCATCGCCGTTTGCAACGATTGCGACGCGTCGTCCAGACGTTGCCCCGCGCGGAACAGCCGCCGCTCAATGATCATCTGCGCCCGTTCGGTGCCCAACTCGCCCAGCCGCCGCGCCGCCCGCGCCAGTTTGAACCGGATCGCCTGGCCGATGCGTGCCTGCGCCGTCAGCACCTGGTTGTAGATCGCCTCGCGCGATTCGGTGACGATCTCCGCCGCCGCCGAGGGCGTTGGCGCGCGCCGGTCGGCCACAAAATCGGCGATGGTGAAATCGGTCTCGTGCCCGATGGCCGAAATCACCGGCACCGCGCAGCGGGCAATCGCCCGGGCTACATCTTCTTCGTTGAACGTCCACAGGTCCTCGAGCGACCCGCCGCCGCGCGCCACGATGACGACGTCCGCCCAACCGCTTTCGCTGAAATAATCCAGCCCCGCGATGACCTGCTCCGCCGCCCCCGCGCCCTGCACCAGCGCCGGGAACAGCCGGATATGGAGCCCCGGGAATCGCCGTTCAATGACGTGCAGAATGTCGCGGATCACCGCGCCGGTGGGGCTGGTGACGATGCCGATCCGCCGTGGCAATCGCGGCAGCGGGCGCTTCCGGTCCTCGTCGAACAGCCCTTCGGCCGCCAACTTTTTCTTCAGCTTTTCGAACGCCGCCTGCAGCGCGCCCGCGCCGATCGGCTCAATCGAATCGACGATTAACTGATACTCGCCGCGCGGCTCATAGACCTCGATCCGCCCGCGGACCAGCACCTCCGCCCCATCCCGCGGCTTGAATTTCAGCAGGCGGTAGGTGCCCTTCCAGCAGGCGGCTTTCAGCGTGGCCCGGTCGTCCTTCAGCGTGAAATAGGCGTGGCCGCTGGTGGCCAGCTTCAAGCCCGAAATCTCCCCGCGCACGTAGATGCCCGAGTAGGCGTCGGTCAAAAGCTCGCCAATTTCGGCCGTCAATTCGCCAACGGTGTATTCGCGGCGGTGCTGTTCGAGGTCGATCATCTGGTCCACTGGGAGGCTCGATTTGCTAGGCTGGTCGAGTCATCATCCCATTCTTCCACGTGGAGGTCCAATGAGTCCGAAGGATGTTCTGGCTTTTGCCAAAACCGAAGGCGCGCGACAAGTCGATATCCGTTTCACCGATATTCCCGGGTTGCAGCACCATATTACGTACCCGATTTCGCAGCTGACCGAGGACTCGTTCGAAGAGGGTTTTGGGATCGATGGTTCGTCGATTCGCGGCTGGGCCGCCATCAACGAAAGCGACATGCTGATCATTCCGGATCCGGCCACCGCCATCATGGATCCGTTCTTTGAAGTGCCGACGATCATTATGCTCGGCACCATTCAGGATCCGATCACCAAACAGCGCTACGACCGCGATCCGCGTAACATCGCCCGCAAGGCCGAAGCCTATTTGACTAACTCCGGCCTGGCCGATACATGTTACGTCGGAGCCGAAGCCGAATTCTTCATTTTCGATAACGTCAGTTTTGAATCCAAACGGCACGCCGCGTTCTACGAAATCGGAGCCGACGAGGGCCAGTGGAACAGCGGGCGGCGCGAGAACAACCTCGGCTACCGGCCGCGTTATCGCGAAGGATATTTCCCCGTTCCGCCCACGGATCACTACCAGGATCTGCGCGCGGAAATGGTGGAGGTGATGGAGCAGGCGGGCCTCGTCATTGAGTGCCACCACCACGAAGTCGCCACCGCCGGCCAGTCGGAAATCGATCAGAAATACGATACGTTGGTCCGCTCCGCCGATAACATGATGACTTACAAGTACATCGTGCGGAATGTGGCCAATCAGTACGGCAAGACCGTTACTTTCATGCCGAAGCCGCTCTATGGCGACGCGGGCAGCGGTATGCACTGCCACCAGTCGTTATGGAAGGACGGCAAGCCGCTGTTTGCCGGCGATGGCTACGCCGGGTTGAGCCAGATGGCGCTGTGGTACATCGGCGGACTGCTGAAGCACGCCCGCGCGCTGTCGGCCATCATCGCCCCCACCACCAATAGCTATAAGCGCCTCGTCCCCGGCTACGAAGCACCGGTTAACCTGGCCTACTCCCGCCGCAACCGTTCGGCCGCCTGCCGCATCCCGATGTACTCGGCCAGCCCGAAGGCCAAGCGCGTCGAGTTCCGCCCGCCCGATCCGAGCTGCAACCCCTACCTCGCTTTCGCCGCCATGTTGATGGCCGGGCTCGATGGCGTCATCAATAAGATCGATCCCGGTGAGCCGCTCGACAAAGACGTCTACGACCTGTCGCCGGAAGAGTTGAAACGCGTTTCGTCCATGCCGGCATCGCTCGAAGAGGCGCTGGCGTGCCTGGAGGAGGATCACA
>CANIFK010000019.1 GCA_947466555.1 Acidobacteriota bacterium
AGGAGTGATAGTAGGTGTACTTGGAGTAGAGTTCCCCGCGGCGGGCGCCATTGACGCTGATGCCGAGTACATTGTTTTCGCAGAGTGACTGCATGGCGCGCGTCACCGAATCGATAGTCGTGGTGCCGATGCGGACGACAAGAATGGTGCCGTGGCAGAGGGTTGAGAGCAGGTTGGCGTCGGCGGCGAACAGCAGCGGCGGCGTGTCCAGAATGACCCAGTTGAAGACAGTGGGGAGGATATTGAAAAGCGTCTTCACTTCCTGCAAGTTCAGCAGTTCCAGGGGGTTGAGGACGGCTTCGCCGGCGGGCATGATGTAGAGGTTGGTGCCGGCGACTTTCTTGATGATCTGGTGCAGTTCGGCCTTGCCCATCAAGTAATCGGTGATGCCGGGGCTTCGATCGACCTGGAACATGGAGTGGACGATCGGGCGGCGGAAATCGAAGTCAGCCAGGAGGGTCAGGTTCCCGGACAACTGGGCTTCAGCCAGCGCCAGGTTAACCGCGGTGAAGGACTTGCCCTCCGCCGGCGACGGCGAAGTGACAACGACGTTGTGAATCGGGCTGAGGCTCTGGAGATGGTTAAGCCGGGTACGCAGCGAACGGAACTCTTCAGCCGGGGCCTCGCTGGGACGGGTGGCGTCCAAAAGGTGGGCGTCGGCAAGCGGCTGAAACGGAACCTCTTGCACGCGGGCAAGGACATCCTGCATGTTTACGCCGGCCGGTGCCAGCGTGGCACCACGCGAATACGCCGACGGGGAACCCTGCGGCGGGGGCGGCACATAGCCGCGCAAACCGGATGAAGTCGAGCTACCCGGGGGCGGAACCGGGGCCAGGACTCCGGCCTGTTCTGCCCGGCGCAACGCTTCGTGAACTTTACTCATGGATCTGGACCTCAGACAAACGAATCGACATGTTTAGGTATTGGTGACCATGTAATAGGCGACCGAGCCACCCATCACGAGCACACCGAGGACGATGGCTGTTGACCAGCCCAGCAGACCAACCCGCTTACGGCGCTTCACGACGATGTCCTCTTCAATCAAAGGCACGCAACCAAGAACGGTCAGTTGTGTGTAGGCACGAACGTCTTTCAGGTTCTTGAGTGTAGTGTCTTTCATCTCACGGACACCGACGGCGAGCAATCCAAGCAGAAATCCGATCATCGTGCCGGCACCAATGATAAAGGCGCGTTTCGGCTCCGCAGGGGTCACCGGCAGCGAGGCCTGATCGATCAGATCGAGCGTCTCACCCTGTTTGTTGCGGATAATGGCGGTACCGCGGGCGGAGTCATCCTGCTTCATTTTCAGGGAATTGTAGGTTAACTTGGCTTGTTCGTAGTCACGATTCAGCTGCGCTTGGGCCTGGCTGGAAAGGGGTGCAGCGGTAATCCGGCTCTGATAGCCCTTGGCCTGCTGGCTCGTACGGGCAATCTCCCCGTTGAGGTCCTGCAGTTCAATGTTCTTGGCATTGATCAGGGATTCGGCCTGCTTGATATTGGCGTCTAGGGCCTGCATCTCACGGGTCACGACAACCCGCCGGGGCGCCTTGGACTTCTCGTTCTGCGAAGCTTTCCGGGACTCCTCCGCCTGCGCGTCCTTTTCGTGACGAACCAGATCATCGCGCTGCCGGCGGAGCATGGTAAGGTTCGCTTCCACTCGGCGCACGTCGGGGTGGGTGCTCGTGTACATCTCGCGGAACTGAACCAGCGATTGCTCGGCGGCCGCCACTTCCCGTTCTTTACGAATCAACTCTTCATTCTTGGCAATCGCCCGCGCCGGATCCGCCGGCATCACCGACGCCGCCTCGGTCGCCTTCGCCAACTGCTCACGCAATATTCGCAGATTGGACTCCATCAGCAACTTGTCCTGGTTTACGCGGCTGATCGAAGCATTCAGCTGGGAAATCCGCTGATCAAGCGAGTTCATCGCTGCGAAGTTGACGTTTTGATCCTCCTGCAACGTTCCAGCGTGATCGATCCGGAACGCGGCCAATTTGGATTCAATCTCGTCCAGCTTCTGCTTCGCCTTCTCGACTTCCTGCGTAAAGAAGTCGGTCGTCGTTTGGCTCTGCGTAATCGTTTCCCGCTCGTTTTCGTTGATCAGCCGGCTCACAATGTCGCCGGTGACTTTCTGTGCCAGGTAGCGATTCTCATAGTGAAACGAGATCGGGAAAGCGCCGACACTCTTGGCGCCCACCTGAAGGTTGACGATACCAATCTTGATGTCCCGATTCTTCATCTGCTCGACGACATCCTGCATAGGCAACCGACGCCGCTCGCGCGGATAGAGGTCATGCGTTTGGATGATGTTCGTCAACGTGCTGGTCGAAAGCACACCCTGTGCAATGGCGCTGATGCGCTCCGACAGGACCTGGTTCAGATTCGCCTGGACCAACCTGTCCGGCACTTGGGAGGAGGTAACGCGAATCAATGCGGACGAGACGTAGGTGTCGGGCCAGAGAAACGCAACAACCGTCGAGACGACTACCCCGGCCCATAGCGGGCCAAAAATCCAGGTCCGGTGACGCCGGGTGATATCGACAAAATCCTCAAAATCCGGCGCACGACGAGTGACTTCAAAACTATCTGTTGCTTGCATCCGATCCAACGCTCCTCAAAATCGTTACTGCCCTACTCAACATTTCGGCCCAAACCGCAACTACTTCACAATAATGTGATCGCCGTTTTCCACCAAAATGTTCTGCTCCATCTTTTTGCCGTTGATCACTTCTTCGTAGTTAAAACGAATGATCTTGGTTCCGCGCAAAATTGTGACCTTTTTCTTGTTCGCAAACTCCTGGAATCCGCCGGCCGAGTTGATTGCTTCCAAAATCGTTGTCGGCACCACAAGCGGCATCATTCCAGTACGTGCAACTAGTCCTACGAGGTAGTACTTCTTGCTACCAACCCGGGAGAGGGACACCCCAACTTCCGGCTTGTTCACAAACTTCGAGTACATCTCGATTACTTTCGCCTGCACTTGCTCCGGCGTTAACTCCGAAACCATCAACTCTCCCGCCAACGGCAGAGTGATCCGCCCATCAGGACGAACAACGAACTGCCCGGACAACTCCGGTTCCCGCCACACGCGAACCGAAATCACATCCTCCGGCCCCACACGGTAGCTCTTCGGATCGACAGGCATCGACGGAGCATCGGCCGCCGGCAGATCTGCCGCCGGATTGGCCGCAGGCTTCGGCGGATCCTGCGCCTTGGATTTCGCATCTTGACTCCAGCACCCGACCGCCAGGGTCAGACTTAAAGCAATCAAAACGAAGAACTTCTGCATTGAACTCCGCATCTCTTCCATATCTCCGTGTGTCGATGGCACTAGTAGAAGCCCCCAGTACCGCTGGGACTCCACAATCTATTTCGACTTTTTATTGTAGCTCAGTAGGGTACTTGTGCATTTCGTCCCCCGTACGGGCTAAACTTTTTGCTTGGTACGGAATACAAAACGACATGGCTTACTTCCTGGCAAAAACTGACCCCGAAACCTACTCCATCGAGGACTTCATTCGCGAAAAGCGAACCACTTGGGACGGCGTCACCAATCCCTTGGCTGCCCGGCACATCTCTACGATGGCGAAAGGCGACATAGTGTTTCTCTATCATTCCATGGGGGACTCGGCGGTGGTCGGTCTGGCGAAGGTGGATTCGGCACCCCGTCTGGATCCGAAGAACCCGAAATCCTGGGTTGTCGACATGAAGTTCGTCTCCCGCCTGGACCCGCCCACCTCGCTCCGCGTCATCAAAGATTCAGGGCTCTTCCCCACCTTCGACCTCGTTCGCAACAGCCGCCTGTCGACGATGCCCTGCCCCGACGACTTCGTCGAATGGCTCCGCACTCGGTACCCGAAGGCGAAGATCTAGAGCAGGCCGATCTTTCCCAAATACCGGCAAACCAGCGACACCGGTAGCCCGACGACATTGAAATAGCACCCTTCAATGCTGGTGATATAGCGGGACGCCAAACCCTGGATCCCGTAGGCTCCCGCTTTATCCATGGGCTCCCCGGTGGCGACGTAGGCGTCGATTTCCGCCGCGCTCATCGGCGCGAAATGGACGCGTGTCACCGAGGCGTCGATGAACAAATCCTGCCGGTATCGCAGGCAAATTCCGGTGATCACCTCATGCGAACGTCCGGCCAGGGCGGTCAACATACGGACAGCATCGGCGGCGTCGGCCGGCTTGCCCAGGATCTCGTCGCCCAACACCACCGTCGTGTCCGCCGCCAGCACGCACTCTTCGGAGCCACGCGGAACAGCCATCGCTTTCCGCGCCGCCAACCGCCGGACATACTGTTGCGGCGCTTCGCCGTCCTGCACGGATTCGTCAATATCGGCGGTGCGAACCACAAAGGAAATCCCCGCCCGTTCAAGGAGTTCGCGGCGTCGAGGGGACTGGGAGGCAAGTACAAGCATGCGTTTCCCATGGTACGTCGATTGTTACTATTAAGAAATGAATAGACGGGGTATCGCGGCAGTTCTCGCCCTCTTTTGCTTCGCCGTATCGGCTTTTTCTCAAGGAACCACCTCCCGGTTGCTGGGCGTCGTTACCGACTCCAGCGGCGCCGCCGTGGCCAACGCAAACGTAACGCTCACCAACGAAGGCACCAGCGCAGCCTTCGCCTCCACCACCGGAGCCAACGGTGCCTATGCCTTTGAATCCATTCAACCCGGGACCTACGCGCTGACCGTGGAAGCCAGCGGCTTCAAGAAGTTCTCTGCCAAGGGAAACCGCGTCACCATCGGCCAGCCCACTACCCTGAACCTGCAACTCCAACTCGGCACCGTGACCGAAGTCGTTGAGGTCTCCGGCGCCGCCGAAGTGGTGCAGACAGCCACCTCCGGCAACCACGGCCAACTCCTTGAAGAGAAGACCATCAAAGATCTCCCCATCGTCGGCACGCGCGGCCGTAATCCGCTGCAACTCCTCGAAATTCAGCCCGGCGTCGTCAGCGGCGCCAACACCGGCGGCGGCGTCCACATCCACGGCGCCCGCGACCGTTCGTGGAACTTCACGCTCGACGGCATCGACGTCAACGAGACCTCCGCAGGCGGCTCGAACTTCACGCCGCTGCGCCCGAATCCCGACATGCTCGCCGAGTTCCGCGTGCTGACCGGCAACTTCACGGCCGACTCCGGCCGCAACTCGGGCGGCCAGGTGGCCATGGTCACCAAGTCCGGCACCAACGAACTGCACGGCTCCGGTTTCTGGCTCTACCGCACCCCGCGCTTCAACGCCAATGAATGGGAAAGCAACCTGAACGCCATCGGCAAGCGCCAGTTCGTCCAGCACATTTTCGGCGGTTCACTCGGCGGCGCCATCGTCAAGAACAAGACGTTCTTCTTCGCCAATGGCCAGGGACTGAAGGCGCTCGAAACCGCCATCGTCACCCGCACTGTCTATACCCAGCAGGCGCGGCAAGGCCTGTTCCGCTACATGAGCAACGGCACGCGCAACCTGCCGGCCGGCGTCGCCGGCGCCAGCGTCGACTTCTCCGGCAACCCCACCAACGCGGGCGCGGTGAAGACCTACAACATGTTCACCAACGATCCGTCGCGCGCCGGTCAGGATAAGACCATCGCCGCTCTGATCGCCCAAACGCCACTGCCCAACCGCTTCGATTTCGGCGACGGCCTCAACACCGCCGGCTACAATTTCACGGCCCCGCAGTTCGAACGCCAGAACGACATCGTGGCCAAAGTCGACCACATCTTCGACAACCAGAACACGATCTATATCCGGTACGCCTTCGGCCGCCAGGACTCCAATTGCGACCGCGGCAACGGCGGACAACCGCTGTTCCCCGGCGCCACCTGCCTGGTGAATACCGAACGCACGCCGCGCAACATGGCCGTCAACTGGCGCACCAATCCGACGCCAACGATCACCAACGAATTTGTGATCGGCTTCAACTCCTTCGGGTTCATTTTCGATCAGCCGCTGGCTTCGTTGAACAACTACTCGCTCTCCGGCGCCCCCGTTACCGTGCTGACCGACTACTCCTTCGGCAACAACCGCTCCGTTCGCACCGCCCAGTTCGTCGACAACTTTTCCTGGATCAAAGGCAAGCACTCCATCAAGTTCGGCACCAACGTGCGCCTCCAGCGCCAGGTGGACGACCGCGGCACAGTCGGCGGCTTGAACGCCAATCCGTCGGTGAACTTCTCCACCGCGATCAATCCGGTGGACCCGGCCACGTTCGGCATTCCGGCCGATGTCAATACCGCCTTCGACCGTCCGTCGCTGCAGTCGAACATCAACTTCCTGCTCGGCCGCGTCGGCCAGCGCTCGGTTGGCTTCGTCTCGCAGAACGACAAGTTCGTCCCTGGCCGCTTCGCCTTCGTCACCGATTACCCGGAAATCGACCTCTACATCCAGGACAACTGGAAGGTAAAGAAGAATCTGACCATCGACTTCGGCCTGCGCTGGGAAGGCAAGATGGCGGCCAGCAATCCGGAAAATCGGATCCGCCGTCCCGATTCGCCGCTCGTCGCCGGCGCCCCCGGAACGACTTCCGCCAAGTGGATCAACAGCAAGTTGTACGATAGCGACCTGAATAACTTTGGCCCCTCCATCGGCTTCGCCTGGGACCCTTTCGGTACCGGCAAAACCTCCATCCGCTCCAACTTCCGGACGGCGTTCGACCGGATCCCGACGTTCCTGTTCGCCTCGGCCATCTTCCCCAATATGCCGGGCGAGACGATCGGCATCTCCGATCAGGCCTACGGCCAGGCCGGTGGACGGCTGGCGGGTTTGCAGCCGATCGCGCCGCCGTCGGTGACGCCGTCGTCGCTCTCCCAGCCTGCCGCGTTTAGCAACAACAGCGTCACCACCGTCGACCCGAACTTCCGTTCGGCCGTCACCAATCAGTGGTCGCTCTCGCTGCAGCGTGAAGTGTTCAAGAAGACGGTCGTCGAAGTGTCCTACTTCGGCCGCCGCGGCTACGGGCTGATGGGCGCCTACAACCCCAACCAGACCGAGATCTACAAAAACGGCTTCCTGCAGGGGTTCAATGAAGTGAAGGCGGGCGGCGAATCGGCCACGCTCAATCGCGTGCTCGCCGCCGACACGCGCATCAACGCCGGCGAAACCGCTTCGCGGATGATCCGCCGCCTGTTCCCGAACGATCTGACCAATAATAACGTTGGCGGTCTGGCCTCGAACTTCGCGTCGCGGATCCAGAACGGCCGCTCGGTGACGGACCTCTCCGGCGCCGGCCCGTTCTTCTTCTATGGCTTCCCCCAGTTCAGTTCCATAGGTACAGCGACGATCGACTCGAACGACTTCTCCACCTACAACGGGCTGGAACTGCTGGTCGAACGCCGGTTCTCCTCGAACCTGTTCGTCAACGCCAACTACACGTTCTCGAAGTCGCTCGATACGCGCAGCTTCGATCCGGCTTTCACCGTCGCCAGCACCGGCGCCGGCCAGAGCGCGTCATCGACGCCGTTCGACATCAACAACCGCCGCCTGAACTACGCCCGCAGCGATTTCGACCGCACCCACACGTTCAAATCGACGTTTAGCTACGACCTGCCCTTCGGCCGCGGCCAGCGCTTCGGCTCGAGCGCCGGACGTTTACGCAACTACGCCATCGGCGGCTGGCGCATGGCCGGCATCTTCACGCTCACCTCCGGCCGGCCGTTCACGGTCTTCTCCGGCCAGAATACGGCGTCGAACGTCATCAACTCGCTGGCCGATTGCAACGGCTGTACCCGCAAGGACGGCGCGGCACTCACCGATCCGGGTACCGGGTTCGTGTTCTACTTCGACCAGGCGCAGCGCAGCAAGTTCTCCATCCCGGCGGCCGGTTCCATCGGCAACACGTCGCGGAACTTCTTTGAAAGTTCTCGTTTCGTGAACTTCGACGCCTCGTTCGCCAAGAACCTGATGTTGACGGAAAAGTACAACCTGGAAATCCGCGCCGACGTCACCAACCTCACCAACACGCCGACCTTCGGATTCCCGACGACGACCTTCACCTCGGCCACCTTCGGGCGCATCCGGGACACGGTTCTGAGTTCGTCGCGCAAGATCCAGTTGGGAGCGCGGTTCTCATTCTAATGATTGAGCTACCCAAAGGAACCTACTGCCGGGTCGCCATCGGCGACCCGCTGCACGGGCCCTATCACGATCAGGAATATGGATTTCCGGTGGAGAGCGACGAGGCGCTGTTCGAGCGTCTCGTCCTCGAAATCAATCAGGCCGGTCTGAGCTGGGCGACTATCTTAAAGAAAAGAGAAGGCTTCCGCGCGGCCTACCGCGGTTTCGCGCTCGATACCGTGGCCGCATTCGGGGAGGCTGACGTGGCGCGGTTGCTGGCCGATGCGTCGATTATCCGGAACCGGTTGAAGGTGGAGGCGGCGATCTCGAACGCCAAACGCCTGCAGGAGATCCGGGAAACCGATGGGTCGTTCCGCGCCTGGCTCGACCGCCATCATCCTCGCGATAAACAGGAGTGGGTAAAGCTGTTCAAGAAGACCTTCCGATTTACGGGCGGCGAGATCGTCGGCGAGTTTCTCCTGAGCACCGGGTATCTCGCCGGGGCTCACCACGAGAACTGCCCTGTTTTTCAACAGGTTCTGGCAAAAAAACCGGCGTGGACGCTGTAACACTTGTATTATGGAGCGGATCGATCAGTTATCATAACGTAAGTGTTGCTGGGAGGCCTGTACGTCCGCTCGTAGTTCGTTCCTACCTTATTTTCTTGCTCCAATCCTGTTAGTCACGTCGAATGGTTGTTCGCAAACCCCAAAGGAAGCGAATAAAGCCGTAGAGGCCAGCAGTAAGAACCGGGCATTTGACGATGCCGCACGGTTCCTCGCCGGTCTCCCTTCGAAGCCTGGCAGCGGCTACGCCGCCTTGGAGAAAACCGAAGCCTGGCAAAAATTTGCCGGGGAGATGGACGCCGCCTGGAAGAGTGCCGACGAGAAGCGGCTGAAGCCGGTGCAGGAGTTCCAAGCCAAGGAACTCGGTGGCGCCAACGCCAAAAGTGGCTTTGTTTTCTATCCGTTCAGCGGTCCGGACGTGATGTACATGCAGGGGTTCTATCCGAATGGGAACGTCTATGTCCTGGCCGGATTGGAAATGCCGGGCACCATTTTGGAACCGGCCGGCTATGAAGCCAAGGACCTGGAAGTGCAGCTCGACGGCCTCCGCGAAGGGATTTCGTCGTTGTTTGAGCGCAGTTTCTTCGTGACCGGCGAAATGTCGCGCCAGTTGCGCGGCCAGAAGGTGGACGGGGTGTTGCCGGTGATCCTGACGCTGCTCGCGCGGACCGGGAATACCATCGACAACGTGCGGAATGTGGAGATTGGCGACGACGGCAAGCTGGTCGAACTGGCCCAGGCGAAGCCGAAGAAGCAGCCGCCGCCGGGGGATAAACCGGACGGGCTGGAGGTCGTTTATCACAAGAATGGCGATCAAAAACAGCGCAAAGTGTACTACTTCCGCCTCGATTTGGGCCCCGGATTGGACAAAAACGAGTCGTTTTTGACGTTCTCTTCGAGCTTTGGGAAGCCGGAAACGCTCATCAAGAGCGCCTCCTTCCTCCTGCACTGGAAGCAGTTCATCAAGCTGCGCGACTACATCGTGGCCAACTCGACGCAGATCGTGCAGGACGACACCGGGATTCGCTACGAGATTTTCAAGAAGAATAACTGGAAGGTTCGGTTGTACGGAAGCTACGGGCGTCCGGACCGGCCGTTCCAGTCGCAGTATCAAAACGATATGCGCGATGCGTTTGAGGAGCCGGGGCGTGTGAAACCGCTCGGGTTTTCGATGGGATACGGAACGGGACGGCGGGCGTCCCACGTCATCGTAGCGGAACGGCCTTAGTTTTGGCGGTTAACGTGCTTAGAGATAAGCATGTTGGACCGAATCGCCGCAAAACATGAGCATTATCTCGACCTGCTGAGTACCCGGCAGAAGCTGGTGGCGTCGAATTTGGCGAACGCCGAGACGCCTGGGTATGTCACCAAGGACATCGATTTCCAGCAAGAGTTCCTGACTTTGGTGAAGGGCCAGGCCCCCACCGTGCAGGAGCCGGAGGGGCTGGAAACACGCAACGACGGCAACAACGTCAGCCTGGAACGGGAGGCGCGGCTGCTGTCGGAGAACGCCCTGCGTTTTCAGCTAGTTAGCATGATGGCGAAGGGGCAGTTCCGGGCGGTGCGTTCGGCGCTGCAGGAAGGGCGTGGGTAATGAGCCTCTTCCACCTACTCTCTGTGAGCGCGTCGGGCCTGGAGGCCCAGCGGCGGCGTGCCGAAGTATTGACCGAAAACCTCGCCAACGCCGAAACGACAAGAACTTCTCAGGGCGGGCCGTACCGGCGAAAAGATGTCATCTTCGAAAGTGCCAAGGCGGAACAGCCGTTCCAGGCCATGTTCCAGACTGAACTCGGCTCCGGGGTGGAGGGGGTCCGGGTGGCCGAGGTTGTGGAAGACCAGCGGGAGCCGGAGCGACGGTATGTGCCGGGGCATCCGGACGCCGATGCGAATGGGTATGTGGCGTTCCCTCGGATTAATCCGGCCGAGGATATGGTGGACCTGCTGAACACGACGCGGGGATATCAGTCGAACATCGCGGCGATGTCGGCGGTAAAGGACATGATCCAGCGGTCGCTGGATCTGTTGAGGTAACGGGCCATGGCGAATATTCAGGGAATGAATCCGATCGGGTCGATCGGGAAGCTGGACTCGATTATTAAGCCGGAGGGGCCGGCGGCGGGCTCTTCGGTTGGGGGCAAAGAGTTTGGCGATCTGTTCAACGATGCCATTGGGGCAGTTGAGAAGTATCGCGTGAACGCCGAGGATTCGGCGACCCGGTTTATGAACGGGGAGACCGAAGAAATTCACCAGGTCATCCTGGCGGGGCAGCGCGCCGAAATTGCGTTTGAAACCTTCCTGCAGGTCCGGAACAAGGCGGTCCAGGCGTATCAGGAAGTCATGCGGATGCAGATGTAAGGGATTTGACGGAACCGGACCATGGCTTACCTTCAGCAGCTACGTGAAATGTTTCTCCGCCTCTCGATGCGGCAACGCATCCTGGTCGGGGTGGCGGCTGTGCTGGTGGTGGGGCTGATCTTCGGGATGCGGTACTGGCAGACGGAGCGGAACTTTAAGCCGCTATTTCAGGACCTGGCGAGCGAGGATGCCGGGACGGTACTGGCGAAGTTGAAAGAAGCCGGTGTTGAAGTTCGGCTGGAGAATGGCGGAAAAGTCATTAAAGTTCCCGCCGAGCGCGTCGATGAGTTACGCATTCAAATGGCTTCCGCGGGGCTTCCCAAATCGGGACGGATTGGTTTTGAGCTGTTCGACAAGGCCAATTTCGGGACGAGCGAGTTCGCCGAGCAGGTGAACTACCACCGGGCTGTGGAAGGCGAATTGGAACGTTCGGTGATGTCGTTGCAGGAAGTGGAGTCGTCGCGCGTCCACATTACGTTCCCGCGGCAGAGCCTGTTCCTGGAGAACCGGCAGCCGGCGAAGGCGAGCGTCCTGTTGAAACTGAAGCCGGGCGCAAACCTGAGCAAAGAGAACATCAAGGCGATCACGCATCTGGCGTCGAGCGCGGTGGATGGATTGACGCCGGAGAACGTCTCGGTACTGGATATGCGGGGGAACCTGCTGAGCCGTCCGAAGAAGGACGGGGACACCGACGACGAGACCTCCAAGCAGTTGATCGAGTACCGGGAGCGGATGGAGCAGGGTTTGCGGGAGAAGATCCGCGCCACGCTGGAACCGCTTCTGGGCGCGGATGGCTTCCGGGCGGCAGTTTCGCTCGAATGCGATCTGGCGAGCGGCGACCAGAGCGAGGAGTCCTTCGACCCGTCACGTTCGGTGATGCAGCGCTCGCAGCGTTCCGAGGATGGCTCGACGCCAGCAGGCGCGAATGGCGTCCCAGGGACCGCTTCGAATCTGCCGCGGCCGACTTCGCGGCCGGGATCGGGTAACGGGAACCCTCTGTACCGCCGCAGCGAGGACACCACGTTTCAGACGAGCCGGGTGATCCGGCACATTAAGTTTCCGCATGGGCAGATCAAGCGTCTGTCGGCGTCCGTATTGCTGGACCATATCGTCAAGACCGATGGGGGAAAACGAACCATCGAACCGCCGACGCCGGAGCGTCTGCGCGCGATCAAGGACATCGTCGCGGCGGCGGTAGGTTTCCAACAGGACCGCGGCGATCAGATTATTGTCGAGTCGTTGGTGTTTGAGAATACGCGAAACCTGCCTCCGCTGGGTGCCCCGCCGGCAGCAGCCCCGGCCCGGCCGCGGCTGTATCTGCCGACGGCGATTCCGGAGTGGCTGCGTATTCCGATGGAAGGCCATTTGAACTGGCTGGTGGAACAGAACTGGCTGCCAGCGGTGGTGATTGCTCTGGCACTCGGGATTCTGTATGGGCTCTTCCGGATCGTGAAAGCCGTTGGCAGCAAAGCGACAGCGATTACCAAGAAGGCCGCCGGCGCGGTTGGCAGCAAGCTGCCATTCGGCAAGAAGAAGAAGGGCCAGCACGTCGATGTTACGCTCGATCCGTCGATCGATGGGTCGCAGACGGCGGGCCAGTTGGAAGCGGGCCATGGAGGGACCGAGACTGTGCACAAGCCGCTGCATGAACAGCTGCGCGAACGCGACAAACTGCAGGAGCAGTTGACCAAGGACGCGATGCTGGAGCTGGAAGTGCCGGAACCGGTGGTGCGGCGTGGCGAGGTGTTGTCGCGGCACATCGTGGACATGGTGGAGAAAGACCCGGCGGCGGTGGCGAGCCTGCTGCGGACGTGGCTGGAAGGAGCGGGGAGTTAAGACATGGCGACCGCAGAACTCGACGCAGACCAAGTAGAGACTTATACCGGCCTAAAGAAGGCCGCTATTCTCCTGGTGACGCTGGGCGAAGAAGCCAGCTCGAAGATCCTGAAGACGTTCTCCGAGGACGAGGTCCACCTTCTGGGCCGTGAAGTGGCGCGGCTGCAGCATGTTTCGACCGAGTCGAGCGAGAAGATTCTGGAAGAGTTCTACCAGATGTCGGTCGCGCACGACTACGTGTTGAAGGGCGGCGTGGAGTATGCGCGGAACATGTTGATCAACGCCTTCGGGCCGGAGCAGGCGCGGAGCCTGCTGGACCGGCTGATGAAGACGATCGGCAGCGACGCGGCGAACTTCGACGCTCTGCAGAAAGCCGATCCGCAGCAGCTGGCGAAATTCATCCACAGCGAACATCCGCAGACGATCGCGCTGATTCTGTCGCACTTGAAATCGTCGCAAGCGGCGGCGTTGTTGTCATCGCTACCAGCGGAGATGCGGCCGGATGTGGCGTTGCGCATGGCGCATTTGGATCAGATCTCGCCCGACATCATTGCGCGCATCGCGACCATCATCGGGCAGAAGCTGAAGGCGCTGGGCGAGTTGAACCGCGAATCTTACGGCGGTATTCACGCGGTGGCTGAAATGTTCAACCGGCTGGACGCCGGGTCGAGCAAGGAAATTCTGGACAACATCGAGGTGCAGGATCCGAGCCTGGTGGAAACGGTCCGGCATTTGATGTTCGTGTTCGAGGATTTGCTGACCGTCGACAGCAACGCGATCAAGGAGATTCTGTCGCGCGTGGACCGGAAGATGCTGACGCTGGCATTGAAGGGCACGAGCGAAAATCTGCGGAACCACTTCCTGGGGAACATGTCCCAACGCGGCGCCGAGATGCTGCGCGAGGAAATGGACACGATGGGGCCCGTGAAGATCAAAGACGTCGAAGGGGCACAGCAGCAGATCATCAGCGTGGTCCGGCAGTTGGAGAACGAAGGCGTGATCAGCATGAAGGGAGGAGGCGGCGGCGAGCAGTACGTGCTCTAGCCTGACATCATGTCGTCCCGCGTCCTGACCGGATCGAAAGTTGCGCGCGCCGAGACCATCCATTGGATGACCGCGTATGGCGAGGCGATCAACGCGTCGCCGAATCCGCAGGAGCCTGAAACTCCGAACGAGGAACCGCCGGCGGTTTCTCCGGAGCTGGAAGGAGCGATTCAGCGGATTCAAGTATTGGAGCGGCGCATCCAGGAGTTGGAAGCGGAGTTGCCGCGCCGGCACGAGCTGGGCAAGAAAGAGGGCCGGGCGGAGGGGGAGCGGGCTGGGATGGCGTCGGGAACGGCATCGGTTCAGCCGGTGTTGGAACGGATGACGGCGTCGATCGCGGAGTTGGCGAGTTACCGGGCACGGTTCCGGCGGGACTCCGAGCCGGAGCTATTAAAGCTGGCGCTGGCGGTTGCGCGGAAGATTCTGCGGCGGGAGTTGACGGTGGATCCGCACTCGCTGCTCGGCATTTTGAAAGCAGCGCTCGAGACCATCAATCAGGCCGAGGTGCTGTGTGTGCGGGTATCCCCGGACGACGCGGCGCAGTTGAGTGGGAAGTTGGCTGGGCTGGGGTTACCGGACGCCGTGGAGGTGGTTGGCGACCGGACGCTGGAACGGGGATCGGTCGTCCTCGACACCCGGCGCGGGCAGATCGATGCCAGTATTCAGACGCAGTTGGCCGAAATTGAAAATGGCTTTGCCGACCGCATCGCCACACAGAAGGCAAAATGAACACGACACTGGCACCGGTAACAGCACCTGATCATTTCCTGGCGACGCCGTATCTGCAGGATTTGGAACGAACCAACTCCTGGCGGAGCAGCGGGCGGGTGACGGAGGTGGTGGGGCTGCTGGTGGAGTCCGAGGGGCCGGCGGCTGGCCTGGGCGATTTCTGCGAGATTGCGCTGGCGAACGGGCGACGGGTTCGCACGCAGGTCATTGGGTTCCGGAACGGACGGCTGCTTTCGATGCCGCTCGAGGAGACCGATGGACTGCAGTTAGGGGACACGATCGTGGCGCGGAGCGCGGCGGCGCGGGTGCCGGTGGGACGGGGGCTGTTGGGGCGCGTACTGGACGGGTTCGGGCGCCCGATGGATGGCGGCCCGATGATCGACGCCGAGGACGCCTATCCGCTGTATGCGACGCCACCGGGGCCGTTGTCGCGGCCGTCGATCAAGGAGCCGCTGGTGACCGGGATTCGCGCCATCGACGGGATGCTGCCTTGCGGCAAGGGGCAACGCATCGGGATTTTCGGCGGGAGCGGTGTGGGCAAGAGCACGCTGTTGGGCGCGATGTCGAAACACAACGCGGCCGATGTGAGCGTGCTGGCGTTGATTGGCGAACGCAACCGCGAGGTGCGCGGATTTCTGGAACATGAGTTGGGGCCGGAGGGATTGGCTCGGTCGGTTGTGATTTGCGCGACGTCCGATCAGCCGGCGCCGTTGCGGTTGCGGGCCGCGTTTGTGGCCTTGGCGGTGAGCGAGTTTTTCCGCGATCAGGGTGCCGATGTGATGCTGGTGATGGACTCGGTGACGCGGTTGGCGATGGCGCAGCGGGAGATTGGACTGGCGGCCGGCGAGCCGCCGAGTCAGAAGGGGTATCCGCCTTCCGTGTTCAATTTGCTGCCGCGGATCTTTGAGCGGGCGGGCAACTTCGAGGGCGGTTCCATAACGGGACTATTTACCGTTTTGGTGGAAGGCGATGACTTCAACGAACCGATTTGCGACGCGGTGCGGGGTATTTTGGACGGCCACATTATCCTGTCGCGCGAGTTGGGTTCGGCGGGGCATTATCCGGCGATTGATATTTTGCAGTCAGTGAGCCGGTTGGCGGGAGCGGTGTCGACGCCGGGGCAGAAGGAGGGATCGCGGAAGGTGCGGGAGGCGATGGCGTCGTATCGGCGATCGGAGGATCTGATTAATTTGGGGGCGTACGCGGCGGGATCGAACCCGGTGCTGGACGCGGCGATCCGGACGCGGACGCAGTTGGAATCGTTCCTGAAACAGGACGCGGGGTTGAAGGTGACGCGGGAGGAGACGCTGCATTCGCTTGAGCGGCTGGCGGGAGCGCTGGGGTGAAGAAGTTTCAGTTTTCCCTGCGGGCGGCGCTGGTGATGCGCGAACGGGCGGTGGAGGCGGCCGAGTTGGCGTTGCGGGTGGTCCAGGAAGAGTGGAACACGAACCAACAGCGACAGCAGGATCTGGTGGATGAGGTGAAGGCGGCGGAGCTGGCGGTGCAGTCGGGTCCGGTGGATCCGGCTGACTATATCGCGCTCGACCGGTTCCGGACGGGAGCGCAGCGGCGGCGGATGCGGTTGGCGCAGGAGGCGGTGGGAATCGGCAAACGGCTGGCGGAGCGGAGGGGGCTGTGGCAGTTGGCGGAGCGGGATCGGACGTTGTTGATCCGGTTGGAGGAGAAGGCGAAGGCGCGGTGGACGGTGGAGTACGACCGGGAGCAGCAGCAGTTGGCTGAGGAGGCGTATTTGAGCCGGTGGAATGCGCGGTAGGGATCAGCGGGGCAGGGCGGCGAGGATGTTCGATGCGGTGTCCATGGCGGCCTGGAAAGAGCCGTCGGGGATCGTCACCTGTGCCAGGTACATCGCGTTCTGCTGCGGGGCTGGCTGGACAAAGTAGGCGCGGAAGCCGGTCTGGCCGTGTTCGCCGATCCGGACGTTGGTAAGGGCGAGGAAGGCGACGCCGTCGATGGCGTCGAACATGATGTCGGCGCGCGGGTCGGTGGTGGCGTAGGCAGCTTGGATTTTGTCGAAGATGCGATCGTCGACCGCGATGCGGCCAACGCGGATGCGCGCTCCGGAGGTGGGTTGTTCGACGATGGCAAACGAGCCGTCATTGAAACCCGTCCAACCGGCGGGAATCGGCAGAGTGATGCCGAGAGCGGAGGGGAAGGACGTTTGTGGGCCGACGTCGAGCCGGAACGATTCGGTCATCGAGGAGAGGAGCAGTTCCATGGTGGCGAAGACGGACTGGGCGGCCATGGCGGTGATGGCGAAGAGGTGCCCGTGGGACGCCACGTAGAGTTTGCGGATGACGGTGACGCGACCGTCGACGGTATGGTGGGCGTTGAAGAGATAGCCGCCGGCGAACTGGCGGGTGGCGTCGATTTCCACATTCCCTTCCCGGCAGAGCCCGGTGAGCCATTGCAAGGTGGCGCCGCCATGGGGGAGAGCGAGGACGCCGATCGTAAAGAGAGCGGCACCGTCGGGGCTGGTGGCGAGAACGAGAGGTTCGAAGTGGCCGCCACCGGTCTTCCGGACGAAGTCGCGCGGGAGCGGCGCGACGGTCCAGGTGGTGGGCTTGGCATATAAGAATGCGATGCCAGCCCGGCCCTGCGGTACTACCCGAATTGTTTCCAGCACGGCGTCATACATCCGGATTTACCCCTCACGTGACTAGTGCGTAAAGAGCAGCTCGAACGTCTCATTTTTTTGAACTCCCGAGATTAAAGCATCGCACGGAGTTCGGGGAGAACGAGGCGACTGGTGTAGATGTTGATAGAGCGGAGCGGGCGGAGGTGGCTGTGGTTGGGTTGGTTAGCAGGCGGCGGCGCTATGCGCGCGGGAGGGAGGCGAGGACGCTCGATGCGGCGCTGAGGGCGGCTTGGAACGACCCGCCGGGGATGGTGACTTGCGCCAGGTACATCGCTCCTTCTTGCGGAGCGGGCTGCACGAAGTACGCCCGGAAGGCGTGGATGGCGTCCAGGTGGATATTGGCCAGGGCGAGGACGGCGACGCCGTCGATGTGGTTGTACATGACGTCGGCCTGGGGGTCGGTGGCGGCGTAGTTGCGGTGGAGTTTGTCGAGAATGGCCGGGTCGTAGGGGGCGCGGGTGACGCGGATCTGGACGCCGGAGTGGGTTTGAGAAAGCACGGCGCTGGCGCCATCGTTGGCGGCGGCCCAGCCGTAGGGGACCGGGAAGGTCAGGCCGAGGTTGGAACGGAAAGCGGCGTCGGGAATGGTGTCGATCGGCATCG
>CANIFK010000020.1 GCA_947466555.1 Acidobacteriota bacterium
CCATGCCGCGTTCCATGCCGGATTGGGCGGCGCCGTCGCGGGCTTCCTTCGTTTCGAATTCCATGGTGATGGAGAGGACGGTTTCGGCGTTATGTTCGAGGAAATCGATGGTGTTGAGGGCTTCGCCGGGGTACCAGGGTTGGTCGAACTTTTCGGTGCAGACGATGCGTTCGGGGGCGGTGATCTGCTGATAGACGCCGGAGAGGGCGAGTTCCTTGCCCTTGGCGTTGCGCCAGACCCAGCGGTACTTGCCGCCGACGCGGAGATCGACTTCGCAGACGTCGAAGGTCCAGCCGTTGCGGACGCCGAGCCAGCGTTGGAGGAGTTCGGGTCTGGTGTAGGCGTCGTAGACGAGTTGGCGCGGGGCACGGAAGGAGCGGGTGACGATGAGGATCTTGTCGCCGCTGGTGGAGACGTGGGTCATTTGCGTTTTCCTTTCTGGAGGTCGGTGAGGAGTGTGTCGAGATTGTTGAAGCTGGCTTCCCAGAATTCGCGGTAGTATTCGAGCCACTGGTTGGCGGCGGCGAGCGGTTCGGGGACGAGGCGGCAGGGGCGGCGTTGCGCGTCGCGGCCGCGGCTGATGAGGCCGGCACTTTCGAGCACCTTCAAATGTTTGGAGATGGCCGGCTGGCTCATGTTGAAGGGTTGGGCGAGTTCGGTGACGCTGGCTTCACCGGCCGTGAGGCGGGCGAGGATGGCGCGACGGGTGGGATCTGCGAGGGCGGCGAAGGTGGCGTCGAGAGATTGGGGTTCATGCATAGCCAAACGGTTAAATAACCATTTGATTATGTGCTTGTCGGCTTATTGCGTCAAGGGCGATTTTGCATGAGAAGCGTTTGGGCGACGAGGGCGGTGTTGGCGTGAATGGAGACGGTGTCGTTGACGTCGCGGGCGTAGCCGCCGGCGAGGGTGACGACGAAGGGGATTTGGCGTTTGACGGCTTCGGAGAGGACGAGTTCGTCGCGGCGGCGGAGGCCGGGGATGGTCAGGCGAAGGCCGCCGAGTTGATCGTGTTTGTAGGGATCGGCACCGGCGACGTAGTAGAGGATTTCGGGGTGGTGCGTGTCGAGGGCTTCGAGGAGGGCGGGGCGGAGAGCGTCCAGGTATTCGTCGTCTTCGACGCCGTCGCGGAGGTCGATGTCGCGGTTGGAAGGGGGCTTGATGTACGGGTAGTTATTGAACTGGTGGATGGAGAGGGTGTAGGTGTCGGGGTCGCCGGCGAAGATGTAGGCGGTGCCGTTGCCGTGGTGGACATCGACATCGACGACGAGGGCGCGGCGGCCCATTTTGCGGATGGCGACGGCGACGTCGTGGATGGCGCAGAAGCCTTCGCCGTGGGCTGGGAAGGCATGGTGGAACCCGCCGCCGATGTTGTAGGCGCCACCGTGTTCGACGGCGAGTTCGGAGGCGAGGATGGTGCCGCCGGCGGCGAGCCAGAAGGCGCGGGCGGTTTCGGGTGACCAGGGGATTTCGAGGCGCTGGATCTCGGCGAGGGAGAGGGTGCCGTCACGGAGGCCTTCCATCCAATGATGGTCGTGGACGAGGAGGATGTCCGAGTCGGAGGCGGCGTCGGGCGGGGTGGTTGGGAGCGCGAGGCGCTCCTTGATGAGCTTGTATTTTCGGGAGGGGAAGACGTGGCTTCCGATGTTGAGGTCGTAGCTGTCGTGATAGATGAGTGGCAGCACGGGGCTAGGCCTGGAGCGCCGTGACCAGGGCGGCGGAGTAGACGTCGCCGGCGGAGCAGCCGCGGGAGAGGTCGTTGATGGGTTTGGCGAGGCCTTGGAGGAAGGGGCCGAAGGCGGCGGCGCCCCCGAGGCGTTCGACGAGTTTGTAGCCGATGTTGCCGCTGGCGAGATCGGGGAAGATGAGGACGTTGGCGCGGCCGGCGACGGGGGAGCCTTGGGCCTTGCTGGCGCCGATGGAGGAGATGAGGGCGGCGTCGGCCTGCATTTCGCCATCGACGTTGAGTTCGGGGGCGCGGGCGCGGAGGATGCGGACGGCCTCCTGGACTTTGGTGACGAAGGGGTGTTCGGCGGAGCCCTTGGTGGAGAAAGACAGCATGGCGACGTGGGGCGTGGCGCCGGTGACGGATTGATAAGTGCGGGCGGTGGCGACGGCGATTTCGGCGAGCTGGGTGGGATCGGGATCGGCGACGATGGCGCAATCGGCGAAGGCGAGGACGCCGTCCTGGCCGAAGTTGCGATCGGAAGTGCACATGAACATGATGCTGGAGACGGTTTTGACGCCGGGGGCGGGGCCGACGGAGTGGAGGGCGGCGCGGACGGTATCGGCGGTGGTGTTTGCGGCGCCGCCGACGAAGCCATCGGCGTCACCGGCGGCGACCATGAGGGCGGCGTAGTAGAGGGGCTGTTTGGCGAGGGCGCGGGCTTCGAGTTCGGTCATGCCTTTGGCGCGGCGGCGTTCGTATAGGATGCGCCAGTAGCGGTCGTCGGGGGCGGCGTTGACGAGGATGGGGGTGGCGAGGCCATCGGCGGAGAGGCGGGCGGCGGCTTCGATGACGCGCGGGTCGGAGCCTTCGGGGAAGACGATGCGTTTTTGCGCGGGGAGGCGGCGGAGACGCGCCTTTTGGCTATCAAGGAAGGCGGTAGCGGACTCAGGGAGTGCCATACGCCTTCATTGTAGCTAGGCAGGGTAGCGAGGCGAGTTCAGGGGATTCTGCGATAGACTCTTGGTTTGGGGGATCCCCGCGAATTATGCGTAAAAAAGTAACAGTCATAGGCGCCGGCAACGTCGGCGCGAATTGCGCTCTGCGCATTGCCGATAAGGAACTGGCGGACGTCGTTCTGCTGGATATTGCCGAAGGCATTCCGCAGGGCAAGGGTCTGGACATCGCCCAGTCGGGTCCGGTGCAGGGCTACGATGTCAGCATCGTCGGCACCAATGATTATGCGGACACGGCGAACAGCGACATCGTCGTGATTACGGCGGGCATTGCGCGCAAGCCGGGGATGAGCCGCGACGATTTGCTGGCGATCAACAACGACGTTGTGCGGTCGGCGGCGGTGAGCGCGATTCAGCATTCGCCGAATGCGATTCTGATCCTGGTTACGAATCCGCTGGACGTGATGTGCTGGGCGGCGTGGCAGGCGACAGGTTTGCCGAAGAACCGCGTGATCGGTATGGCGGGCGTGTTGGACACGGCGCGTTTCAAGACGTTCCTGGGCGAGGCGCTGGACGTTTCGGTGGAGAACATTTCGGCGTTGGTGCTGGGCGGCCACGGCGACACGATGGTGCCGATTACGCGGTTGACCAACGTGAGCGGGATTCCGTTGAGCGAACTGTTGCCGGCCGAGACGATTGACGCGATTGTGACGCGGACGCAGAACGGCGGCGCGGAGATCGTGAAGCACCTGAAGACGGGTAGCGCGTATTATGCGCCGTCGGCGGCGACGGTGGAGATGGTGGAATCGATTCTGAAAGACAAGAAGAAGGTTCTGCCGTGCTGCGCGCTGTTGGAAGGCGAGTACGGGATCAACGGATTGTTCTTCGGCGTGCCGGTGAAGTTGGGCGCGTCGGGCATTGAAAAAGTGTACGAAGTGCAGCTGAACGACACGGAAAAGGCCGCGATGGCCAAGAGTGCGGGCGCTGTGCAGGAGATGGTGGACGTTCTGAAAGCGAAAGCGTAGGAACTCTTCCCGCATTTTTGTGTTTTACTGGGGCCGGGGGCTGATTCAGACCCGGCCCCTGCCGTATAATCGAGTGATTCCAAATTCTCCCGGAGGCAAGTCCGAATATGGACCAGACAACCGTCCAGATCGTAGCCGGCGTTCTCGCCGTGCTCTGCATTGTTGGCATTATCATGCGCCGCAAAGGTAAAGGCGGCAAACCTGCTGGCGAAGACGACTTTTGATTGACGCCGCGCGGGGCTAACCGAGAACGGGCATGAGCGCAAAGGCGGGACGTGTGCCAAAGGGGCGGACTTCCGAGAAGTCCGCCGCTGCTCCAGAGATAAATCCGAAGGCGACGAAGTTCAAGTTGCGGTTGGCGTATTCGCCGATCCATCGCTGGGGGATTTATGCGGAGGAGTTGATTCCGAAGGGGCGGAAGATCATTGAGTATACCGGCGAGCGGATCAGCCGGAAAGAGACCAAGCGGCGATTTGAGGCGCGGGAAGAGAATTATCTTTTCACGCTGAATTCGTATTGGACGCTGGATGGGGCTGTGGGCGGGAGCGGGGCGGAGTACATCAACCACTGCTGCGAGCCGAATTGTTTTTCGCAGATTGTGAATGAGCACATTTTGTATAAGGCGAAGCGGGATATTCAGCCGGGGGAAGAGCTGACGATTGATTACCGCTTTGATAAAGATGTGGAGACGGTGATCTGCAAGTGCGGGGCGGCGGGGTGCCGGGGGACGATTAATTTGAAGGAGTAGGGCTTTCCTATCGATGGTAGCAATTTGCTAACATCGAATCGCGAACGTGATCAATCGCGTTGCGCTTCGGGAGATGATGGTTTGTCATCCCGATGCCCCGGTCAGTTTAGAGGCTTGGTGGCGGGTTGCGAAAGCTGGTAATTGGAATCAACTTACAGCGTGCCGGACAGCGATTCCGAGTGCTGATCAAGTGGGCCGCTGCGTGATCTTCAATATTCAGGGGAACAGTTTCCGGTTAATCACGGTTGTGAGTTGGCGCAACCGACGGGTTTACGTGAAGGCGCTGCTGACACACCGGGAATACGAGAGGAACACATGGCACAAGTGGGCGTTCTAGACGAAAAAAAATACGGCCGTGTGCTCGAAAAGCACCGCCCCCGGATGATTCAATCTGACGAGGAGTTTGAGCGACTGGCGTCGGAGTTGGAGGCACTCGATCTTGTTGAGGATGTGCGTGATTTAGACGCCGAGGAGAAAGAGTTGCAGGCGCTGCTGGCGCATCTCTGCACGGAATATGAGGATCGGACCGTGCAGCCTCCGGATGTGGCGCCGCTGGGCGTGCTTTTGTACTTGATGGAGCAGAATGAACTGCGGCCAGTGGACCTGGTGGATGTCTTTGGTTCGCGGGCGGTGGTGTCGCAGGTGCTGAGCGGGAAGCGGGAGATCAGCAAAGCGCATGCGCGGCGGCTGGCGGAACGATTTCGGCTGTCGGTGGAAGCGTTTATCTAGCTGGCGAAGCGTGCTGCTTTCTTCGATATGGCGATGAAATCGCGGATCCCGATGGCGGAATTCCTTCGGACCGGTTAAACGGGGCGTTGGTTGAAAGACTTGTGCAAGCCTGTCTCCATAGCCGGATGCAGGTCCGGCTTGCCGATGCATTGCGGCCATGGGAAGAAAGAGGCTCTTTTTCCGAGCTTCGGAGATCCGAGAGCGCGTTGGCGGCGATTGATTCCGGGTGGCTGGTTTTGCGGCGTTTGCCTCTGCTCAACTCGATTCGATACCAGAAGCTATTCCGGTTGCGGTCGCTGTCTGGGAACGACGGAGTCCCAGCCTCCTGATCTTCTGCGGGTGATGTCGCGTCTTGGGGGACACGTAGGGGTGCGCGCCGAATTGCATCGGAGGGTCTGCCCGCCATGTCCCCCCGGGGGAGAGAGTGCGTTCCGATATGGAGGCGTTCACGAGACTTCTACGGTAACGGAGTTAGCGGCCGCCGCCGCCGAGGATGTCGGACAGGAAGCGGTGGCCTTGCCACTCGAGGCCGTGGCGGGCTTCGAGTTCGAGGAGGCGGTTGTATTTGGCCAGGCGCTCGCTGCGGGTGATGGAGCCGATTTTGATCTGGCCGGCACCGGTGGCGGTGGCGAGGTCGGCGAGGAACGAGTCTTCGGTTTCGCCGGAGCGGGCGGAGACGACGGCGGCGTAGAAGCCGAATTTGGCCATGTCGCAGACTTCGAATGTCTCCGTGAGGGTGCCGATTTGGTTCATCTTGACGAGGACGGCGTTGGCGCAACCTTCGTCTATACCGCGGCGGAGGCGGCGCGGGTTGGTGGTGAAGAAGTCGTCGCCGAGGAGTTGGGTATCGATGGCGAGTTTTTCGGTGAGCAGGCGCCAGCCGTCCCAGTCGTCTTCGAAGAGGCCGTCTTCGATGGAGACGACGGGATACTGCTTGGTCCAGGAGACGAGCAGGTCCACCATTTCGGCGCTGGTGAGGGTGCGACGTTCGGATTTCAGGGTGTAGACGCCGTCGTGGTAGAAGTGCGATGAGGCGACGTCGATGGCGATGGAGACCTGGTCGCCGGGGTGGTAGCCGGCTTCGGTGATTGCGTCGGTTAGCAGGGCCAGGGCGGCCTGGTTGGACTTCAGATGCGGACCCCAGCCGCCTTCATCGGCGACGCCGGTGAGGGTGTAGCCTTCGCGGCGGATGAGCTGGCCGGCGACGCTGTGCATGCGCACTGTGGCTTCGAGGGCTTCGGCGTAGCTGCCGAAGCCGTGGGGGATGATGAGGAAGTCCTGAAACTCGATGTTGGCTCCGGCGTGGAGGCCGCCGGAGAGGATGTTGACCATCGGGACCGGCAGGGTGGGATTGCCGAGTGAGAGCGTTTCGAAGAGCGGCTGGCGGCGGGACTCGCTGACGGCGCGGGCGACGGCGCAACTGACGCCGAGGAGGGCGTTGGCGCCGAGGTTGGATTTTTGCGGGGTGCCGTCGAGCTCGATGAGCGCCTTGTCGACGGCTTCCTGGTCTTCGGCGTTGTGACCGGTGAGGACATTGCGGATGGGGCCGTTGACGTGGGAGGCGGCTTGGAGAGTGCCTTTGCCGGCGTAGCGGGTGAGGTCGCCATCGCGGAGTTCGACGGCTTCATGGGTACCGGTGGAGGCGCCGGAGGGGACCTGGGCGGTGGCGGCGGTGCCGTCGGAGAGGGTCGCTTCGACGGCGAGGGTGGGGCGGCCGCGGGAGTCGAGGATCTCCCAGGCGTGGAGGTTCTTGATGGTTAGAGACATTGCCAGATTTCTTCGATGGATTCGGGGGGCGTTTTGATGATTTGTTTGGCGGTGCGGCGGAGGATGTCGCGTTCAGGCGCGGTGAGGTATTCGGCGGGGGATTTGCCATCGGCGCGGGCGAGGAGGAGGCCGCCCAGATGGGCGATGGTGCCGGGGAGTTCGGTGGGCAGGGCGAGGGCGGACCAGAAGGCGTGGGCGCAGGCCTTGAGGGCCGGGGCGTGGGCGGGCATGTGGATGGATTTCAGAACCAGATGGCAGAGGAGGAAGCCCAAGTCGAAGCAGGGGTTGCCGTAATGGACGACTTCGAAATCGATGGCCATGACGCCGGATTCGGTGGTGAGGAGGTTCTTGGGGGACCAGTCGCCGTGGACGAGGGAGACGCGGCGGGTGCGGCAGGATTCGATGAGTTGTTCGAAGTGGGCGGCGCAGTCCGGGTGGCGGGCGGCGGTGAAGCGGTAGTAGGGATCGAGGCGGAGTTCGTCGAAGACGGTTTGGTCGCCGAATTGGGCTTCCCAGGCGGGTTGTTGCCAGGTGCCTCTTATGATGGCGCCGAGGGTATGGCCGGCTGAGGCGGCGACGGTGGGATCGATGTTGCCTCGGAGGAGGGCGGTTTTCCAGTCGGTACTGGAGGCTGGGGCGGCGGCCATGGCGTAGATGCAGTTGGGCCTGTCGATGAAGAGAATTTCGGGGACGGCGCCGGGGGGCAGGAGGGGGGCGACGGCTTGGAGGGCGTCGGCTTCGCGGAGAGTGCGATCGGGGCGGGAGCGCCAGTCGGCTTCGACGCGGAGTTTTTCGAGGGCCTGTTTGCAGACGATGCGGGCGCGGGGGGATTCGGCGAGGAGAACGGTGTTGGAGACGCCGCCGCCGAGGGGGGAAATGGTTGCCTGCAGTGCGCCGGGCCATCGGCGTTCGGCGAGGTAGGAGAGAGCGTTATCTTCCGTCAGGTGGAACAAAACAAAAGGATATCAGGTACTGCGGGAGAAGAGGCCGAAGAGGCCGGAGAGGCCGCCGCCGGAGCTGGATTTCTCTGCCTTTTTCTTTTGTTTTTCGGCGTCGACGCCGAGTATCCGTTCGGCGATCTGCTGGATCTGTTTACCGATTCCGGTGGAGGCCTGAATGGGTTTGCCGTCGAGCAGCGCGCGCTGAACGCCTTCGTAATCACTGGCGATGATCTGATAGATGTCGGTTTGCAGAGCGGTCTCGATCATCTCTTTTGTGAGGCCGACATCGCGATTGAAACGATTGATGATGAGATGAATGCCCTGGCGCGAGATGTTGTGGTTTTCGTAGTAGTTCATCACGCGTTGCGCGGCCTGGAGGGCGGGCAGTTCGTTGGTGGTTACGAGAAATACTTCATCGGAGGCGCGGACGGAACTGAGTGCCCATTCCCCATAGGCGTTGCCGAGATCGGCGACGACGTTGTCATAGAGGCGGCGAGAGAAATCGAGAATGGGGCGGCTATCGCCCATTTCCTGAGCGCCCTCGACGGGGTTCTGCGGGGAGAGGAGGACGTCGATACCGGAGTAGGACTGGACGACGCCCCGCCAGACATCGGCGTCGAGAGCGGCGCCTTGGCTGATGATATCGATGAAGCTGAACCCTGGTTTCAGTTTCATTTGGAACGTCTGTGTGCCCGTGACGGGGTCGAGATCGGCGAGAAGCGTTCTGGCCGACCCGCTTTTCTTAAGCTGCATCGCCAGATTGAAGGAGATGGTGCTGGCGCCGCAACCGCCCTTGGCGGGGATGACGGTGATGATACGGCCCTGGTCTTCGATGAGCTCCGGGATGAGATGGGAGAGCTTCTCGATGACGGTTCGCAACTGGTCCGTGGTGAAGGGCTGGGTGAGGAAGTCCTTCGCGCCGAGGCGAAGCGCCTGCAGAATTAGCTGCGGATTACTGTCGGTGACGAGGCTGACGACGGGGATGTGAGGGGAATTCTTGACGATATTGGTGAGCGCTTCGAGGCCACGATCCTGATCGGTGATGAGGTCGAGGAAGCAGATGCTGCCGGCCTTGACGGCGTCGCCGAGCTTTCCGTCGAGCGGATACCCTTGTAGCTCAACAACTTGCGCGGACGGGAGTTCGCTGGAGACAAGGGGCAGCAACTCGGAAGTTATCTTCCGGCCGGGCGTGACCAAGACTATTTGCCAAGCTTCCGCTGCCAACTGAGCTCCTCTCCTAATTGTAGCGGTCCGCCGTTGGTTTTCGGTACCGTGCTTAATCACTTCATCGGCATCGGGTAGGAAAAACATAAGCCGCTTTGGGATATCCCGCCAGATAGTTGAGAAGATAACTAAAACCTTGGGGTAGCGGGTCGATATGCGTTTTCAGAGGGTAGTAGCCCTTAGGAAGGCGCAACAAGCAATGGACATTCACGGAAAAAAGACGATTGCGGTCTGCGAATCGCAGCCCGTAACGGCGGAGGGTCTGAACGCGATCCTTGCCCAATGTAACGACATGACGTTCCTTGGGCGGACGGACTCCTTGCCGGCGGCAAGCGAGCTGGTTCGGCAACTTCGGCCGGACGTCTGCCTGGTTGATAAGTCACTGGGGATTCAAGCGGTTATGGACTGGGTGGCACAGGCGAAGATGCTTTCGCAGCACGCCACCGAGGTGGTGATTTGGGGCGTGTCGATCACGGAAGCCGAGGCCTTGCGGTTCTTGCAGTCCGGCGCTAAGGGCATTTTGCGGAAGACGTCGGATGTTTCGACGGTGATTGCATGCCTGGAAGCGGTGGCTGGCGGCTCCAGCTGGATGGCCGACAGCGTGTTCCGTGACACCCACCGGATGGAACGGCAACACCGCAGCGAACTGACGCCCCGGGAACAGCAGGTGCTGGAACTGGTGGAGCAGGGGATGAAGAACAAGGAGATCGCGCGGGAACTGGGGATTCGTCCCGGGACCGTGAAGATCCACCTGAAGCACATCTTCGAGAAGACCGGGGTGCGTGGCCGGTATGGGCTGGCGCTGTCGGTGATGCGCGAGAAGGGCATGCTGGAGATGGCTCCGGTCAGCTAGTGCATTGCGCCAAAAGCGCGTAAACAAAGGGCGTAAACAACGATCCTAAGTCCGTGAATCCGAGGAGGCTGCCATAGGCAGCATGATATGCTGGCGGGATATGCCGCTAGATGCGCAGCCTCTGCTTCGGACCGTGCGGAATTCTCTTCTGGTGGTGGTTTTGGCCGCGGGTGTAAGCCCCGCCGCTGAGACGCCGAAGCTGGTGGAAATTCTCGCGTCCGAGCTCGATCGGAACTTCCAGACGTTGAAGGAAAAGGGCGATCCCAAGCCCTATTTCGCGGCCTATGCGGTAACGGAAAACGAGTTTCTGACGATGGAGGCGACCTCTGGGTTGCTGGCATCGCGGGACACGCGGCATGTTCGCAACCTGGACGTAACGGTTCGGGTGGGGACGCCCAAGCTGGATAACTATCACCGGCAACCGCGGGACATCGCGCAGTTCACGATGGGTTCAGTGGTTTCGCTGGACGACAACCCGAACGCGTTGAAGCGGCGATTGTGGATGGACACCGATAGCGTGTACCGGGCGGCGTCGGTGCGGTTGACCAATATCAAATCCGACACGCAAGTGAAGGTGACGGCGGTGGACCAGTCCGACGACTTTTCGGCGGCACCGGCGGCGGTGGAGTTCCGGAAAGTTTCGACGTACAAGGTCAACGAGAAGCAGATATCCGAGCGGTTGCGGGCGTGGTCGAAGCGGCTGTCGCTGTCGCCGGAGATTTTGAATTCAGCCGTGTCGTTCCAGGCGCAGCGCGAGGTGAAGACCTTCGTGAACACCGATGGGACGCGGCTGCAGCATGGGCGTACGTTTGCGCGGATCGTGATTACGGCGCGGGCGAAGGCGTTTGACGGAATGGATTTGGCGACATCGGACACAATCGAGGCCGACGATCCGTCGCGGCTGCCGGATTCCAAAGTTGTGGAAGCCCGTGTGGATAAGGTGGTCGCGGATTTGAAGGGCCTGCTGAAGGCGCCGGAAGTGGATCCGTTTGTGGGGCCGGCGATTTTGTCGGGTAAGGCGTCGGGCGTCTTTTTTCACGAGATCTTCGGGCACCGGATTGAAGGCCACCGGCAGAAGGACGAGTCCGAGGGCCAGACCTTTACCAAGCGTGTGAATAAGGAAGTTCTGCCCGATTTTCTGAGCGTGTACTTTGACCCGACGTTGAAGCACTACGCCGATGAAGACCTGTACGGCTGGTATGACTACGACGATGAGGGCGTGAAGGCGCGGCGGGTTTCGGTGGTTGAAAAGGGCATTTTGAAGACGTTTTTGCTGTCGCGGTCGCCGATTGCCGGATTCCCTGAGTCCAATGGGCACGGGCGGCGTCAGGCGGGGGCGGAGATTGTGGCGCGGCAATCGAATCTGGTGGTGGATTCGGCGAAAAAGGTGCCGCACGCGGAGTTGCGGAAGCTGCTGGTGGAGGAAATTAAGCGCCAGGGCAAGCCGTACGGGTTGTTCTTTGAATCTGTGACGGGTGGGTACACGACGACGCGGAGCCAGGGTTTGCAGGCGTTCACGGTAATCCCGCTGGTGGTCTACCGGGTGTACCCGGACGGGCGGCCGGATGAGTTGGTCCGCGGCGCCGATATTGTGGGGACGCCGCTGGCGAGTTTCGCCAAGATTGTGGCCACGTCGGACAAGTTGGAAGTGTTTAACGGGTACTGCGGGGCGGAGTCGGGGAGCGTGCCGGTTTCGGCGTCGTCGCCGGCGCTGCTGGTGAGTGAGATCGAAGTGCAGCGGAAGAACCGGTCGCAGGAGCGGCCGCCGTTATTGCCGCGGCCGACGGCACAGACGGGCGGTGCGGAATGAAGCGGCGCGCGCTATTGACGTTACCGATGCTGGGCGCTGTTTTGCGCGGCCAGGAGAAGATCGACGATCCGTTGTTGGAGGCGATGATCTCGGAGTTGTCGCGGTCCTTGCGGCTGACGATTGCCGGCGAGAAGCCTTACTACATCGAGTACATGATTGAGTCCGGCACGAACTTCAACTGCACGGCGACGCTGGGCGGGTTGTTGAATTCGGGCGTGACCAACTATCGGGCTCCGCATGTGATGGTGCGGGTGGGCGGCTACGAGTTCGACAATACGAACGCGGTGGCGACGGGGCGTCTGGGCGGGGCGCGGTACGACAGTGCGCGGTGGCCGATTGAGTTCAGCCGGGAGCAGGTGCAGCAGGATTTGTGGCTGGCGACCGACCGGGCGTACAAGGCGGCGGTGCAGGAGATCACGCTGAAAAAGTCGTGGTTGCAGAACGTGACGCTGTCGGAAAAGTTGAACGATTTTGCCAAACAGCCGGCGACGGTGAAGCTGCTGCCGGTGGCGAAGATCCAGACCGACGAGAAGAAGTGGAGCGACGTGGCGCGGCGGCTGTCGGCCGTCTTCGCGAACTTTCCGAAGATCATCGATTCCCGGGTGGAGATGGAGGATTCAGCCTCCACTTTCTACTTCGCCAACACGGAAGGCACTCGGATCCGGGTACCGGAGTATGTGAGCAGCGTGCGTGTGCGTGCCGAGGCGTTTGCGGCCGATGGGGCGGTGATCCGGAATCACCGGGTGTTCCATGGGTTCCGGCTGGACCAGTTGCCGGCGGAAGCGGCGATGCGGCAGGAAATTGAAGCGATGGCGCGGCAGTTGACCGCGCAGGTGGACGCGCCGATGGGCGATGTCTACACCGGTCCGGTGCTGTTTGAACCGGCGGCGGCGGCGCAGTTGATGGCGCAGGTATTTGGCGCCAATTTGCAGCCTTCGCGGGATCCGGTTTCGATGCCCGGGCGGCCGGTGAATTTGTCGCCGTCGGAGTTGGAAGGCCGGTTGAATGGCCGTGTATTGCCGGAGAACTTCGATGTGGTGGACGATCCTACGGCGACGTGGAAGGGCCGGCCGCTGCTTGGTTTGTGTGAATCCGATTACGAGGGCGTTGTCCCGCAGAAGCTGACGCTGGTGGAGAAGGGCATGCTGAAGACGCTGCTCTACACGCGGCAGCCGGTGCGAGGGCAGGAGGGATCGAACGGGCGCGGACGGGTGCCGGGCAATTTTGGCGCGGCCGCGGCGGTGCCGACGAACCTGCTGGTGCAGTGCCGCGACGGGGTTTCGCCGGCGGAGTTGAAGAAGAAGCTGCTGGAGTTGGTGCAGTTGCGTCGAAAGCCGTACGGGATTCTGGTGAAGCGGCTGGACTATCCGTCGAGCGCGAGCAACGTGGAGTTGCGGCGGCTGGCGAATGCGATGCAAGGCTCGGGATCGTCGCGACCGTTCAGTACGCCGCTTGAAGTGTATCGGGTGTACCCGGATGGCCGGGAAGAGGCGATTCGCGGGGTACGGTTCCGTGGAGTGAACGCGCGGCTGTTGCGCGATATTCTGGCCGTAGGCAACGACGCCGAGCCGATGGAGTATCTGCACAACCTGGCGCCGCTGGCGTTGATGGGAGCGGGAGGCTATGTAGTGGGTGCATCGGTGGTGTGTCCATCGCTGCTGTTTGATGAAATTGACATGGAGCGTCCGCAGGAGGAGCGGCCACGGCCGCCCGTTGTGGCGCCGCCGCCGTTGGACAGCGGCGATTAACGCAAGATGGGCCTGTTAGCGCGGTCTGTTTTCCGCGAGATTACCGCCGGCGCTGCCGTTGGCACCTTTTTGTTCACGTTCGTGCTGTTCCTGCAGCGCGCGAGTTTGCTGTTTGAGCAACTGGTGCGCGGGGCGGCGCCGGCGGCGACGGTGGGGTATTTGTTCCTACTGGTGTTGCCGTTCGTACTGATGTTTACGATTCCGGTGGGCGTTTTGGTGGGGATTCTCATTGGCTTGAGCCGGATGTCGAGCGATGGGGAGATTATTGCTTTGCGCGCGGCAGGTGTGTCGACGCGAAGGTTGTTGTGGCCGGTGGTGGTGTTTGCGTTGTTGGGTACGGCGGTGACGGCGGCGTGCTCGATTTGGATTAATCCTTGGTCGGTGCGGGAGACGATCCGGGTGCTGAACCAGGTGGCGGCCGACCAGATGACGGCCGAGATTCAGCCGCGCGTTTTTGCCGAACAGTTTCCGAATAAGACACTGTATGTGGGCGACGTGATTTCCGGGCCGGTGATCCGATGGCGAAACGTATTCATTGCCGATATGACGCCGCCGGAGCAGCGCAAACGGGGGACGCAGGAGGCCTCCGGCGATGCACCGCGGATTACGATTGCCACTGATGCGCTGGCGGTACCCGATTCGGCGCGGAATTCGATACAACTGCGGCTACTGAACGGGAGTTCGCACGAGGTGGGGAAGGAGCTGGAGCGGTACTTCAATATCCGGTTCCCATCTCTCGATCAGGTATTGGAGGCGAAGGCGCCCGAGGAGCAGCGGGCGAAGGCCTACACAGGTTTGGACACGGAGCCATTGCGGGCGGAGGCGAGACAATCGCGCGACGCCGATATTGAATTGCAGCGGCGATTTTCGCTGCCGCCGGCGTGTTTGCTGTTGGCGCTGGTGGGGTTGCCGTTGGGTGTATCGAGCCGGAAGTCCGGTAAGTCGGCCGCGTTTGTGACGACGGTGTTCCTGTCGTTTTTGTACTTCATGGCGCAGGTGAGTTTAATCGGCCTGGCCAAGCAGGGCCGGATGCAACCGGTGGTGGCGGCATGGGCGCCGAACGTGGCGTTTTTATTGATTGGCGCGGTGCTGTTGATCCGGTTGGAGGCGCCGGGGGACGCCGATTGGATTGGCGGCGTGCGCGGATGGTTCGCGGAGTTGGCGGCCGGGTTTATGAACCGGTTCGAGCGGCGGGAGACGGGGAAGGTGCGGCGGATTGAAGGCACGGCTCCGTTCCGGATTCTGCCGCAGATCATCGACACGTATCTGCTGGGGACGTTCCTGTTTTACTTCTCCGTGTCGTTGATCAGCTTTGTGATGTTGACGCAAGTGTTCACGTTCTTTGAGCTGTTGAGCGATATTCTGCGGAACAACATCCCGATGGCGAAGGTGGCGACCTATCATCTGTTCCTGACGCCGAAACTGGTGTACGACTACTCGGCGGTGTCGGTGATGGTGGCCGTGCTGATTACCTTCGCGGTGTTGTCGCGGCAGAATGAGGTGACCGCGTTCAAGGCGTGCGGCGTGAGTTTGTACCGGCTGTCGCTGCCGGTGCTGTTGGCGAGTTTGGCGTTATCGGGGGCGTTGTTTGCCTTTGATTACTACGTGGTGCCGGACGCGAATCTGATCCAGGACGGGATCCGGAACGAGATCAAGGGGCGCGCGGTGCGGACATTCCTGCGACCGGACCGGCAGTGGATTTACGGGAAGGGATCGCGGATTTTTCACTACAAGTATTTCGACCCGACGACGAAGGTGATGGCGGGCGTCCACATCTACATGTTCGACCCGAAGGTATTCCGGTTGCGGCGGCATATCTATGCCGAGAAGGCGCAGTGGGAGCCGGGAATCGGGACTTGGATCTTCCAGAACGGCTGGTCGCGCGACGTGGACAAGGTGAGTGAATATCAGACCTGGCAGGTGACGACGTTCCCGGAGTTGACCGAGACGCCGGAGCACTTCCTGCCGGAAGAGAAGCAGTATAAGCAGTTGAACTTCCATCAACTGGCGGGCTACATCGACGAGCTGGGCCAGAGCGGGTTTGATACTGTGCGGCTGCGGGTGCAGTATCACCGGAAGTTCTCGGTTCCGTTCTTCCCCTTTATTTTGGCGATTATCGCGGTGCCGTTTTCGTTCTGGGTGGGCAATCGCGGGGCGATGACGGCGATCGGGGCGAGCTTTGTGATCGCCATTGCTTACCTGGCGGTGAACCAGTTGTTCGAACAGGTGGGGAATCTGAACCAGTTACCGGCGACGATGGCGGCGTGGAGTCCGAACGTGATCTTCACGTTAGTGGGGCTGTACGCGATGACGCGGATGCGCAGCTAATATTTCTTTTCGCTTGCGAGGATTTGCGGTTCGTTTGCGCCTTGATTAGTACAAGGAGAAATGAACATGGACGATTTTCGTGAGTTGCTGTTGGCGAGCCAGAAGGAAAACAAGAGCGTTCAGCTCTATGTTGCCGGCCAGGCGATCCCGATGCTGGTGACGGCGGTGGGGCTGGAATTCGTGGAAGGTAAAAGCCGCGAGTTCAGCAAGATCCTGGTCCGGATGGACAAGATCGACGCTGTGGCGAAGTACTAAAGCCGGGAGCCGGCCATTTCGAGATGGGTTTCGGCGAGGTCGAGCCAGCCACATTTCGAGGTGTTCTGGACGAAGGTGAGTGTTTCGACCGGGAATTGCCGGGGACCGTCGTATTCCTTCCAGCGCCCGAGGCACAACTGATGTACGTCGCGGTGGGCGTCGGGGGCAATCTCCTGCGCCAGCGTGATGTGCGGGTGGTAGGGGAAGGGTTCCGTGTACTGCAAGGCCTGTGCGTTGAACTTGCCGTGCATGGCATGCAATTCTGGGAGCCCGCCGCTGATGCCGATGTAGATGACGTTGGTGACCGGGAAGATTTCGATGTCGCCGAGGGTGACGGCGAAGGCTGCCTGGGCACGAGTGCTGGCTTGGAGAAATGCCTGGGCGTCGGACTGTTCCCCGTTGAGCGGGCGTGGCGGGAGGATGGAGACGTGTGACCGGAGATTGCAGCCGGGCACGATCTCCTGACGCAGGCGGAAAAGGAAGTCTCCGAGCTTGCCATCGATATACGCGACCAGTGCGTATTGGTTAATCCGGCCGGCGCTATCCCCTTCGGGGCCTGGCATGGACGGCCGGAAGCCGCTTTCCATACTTACAGTTTACCCGCAGTGGCGTCGGGCGTGGGGGCCACGGCTGCAACTGGTTCGGTTGGGACGGCGGTGAGGCCTTCGAGGATCGGCTTGCCTTCAGGGATAACCCACTTGGCGTCTTCAAAGCCGATGTACTTGCAAATCTTGATTCCGCCTAATTCGCTTTCGAGAATATCGCCCACTTCGAGCGGCTCGCTGGTGGAGCGAAGCGATTCCCAGGCTTCGTAGGTGCTGTCGGCTTCGACGGAGCCCGACTCGACATAGTCTTTCAACTTGACGGCAGTTTCACCGCTCGTATGCGGGGCAGCGCGAAATGAGAGCCGCGACTGCTCCTTCATCCGAAAGATCCGGTAGGTTGGCATACAGTTTTCTCTTATTGTCGCGCAAAAATGGCGCCGGCCGTCTGGCGTCCGAGCGTGATCCACGACTGAACGGTTTCGGGGGAGGCGAGAGCGCTGGAGCGGAGCGGGCCGAGAGCGGCTGGCGGTTCGACCATGGTGACGGCGTTTTCGAGGCGGCGGGTGGCACGGCGTTGGTGGCCGGGCCACCAGGCGGGGAGATGGGTCCAGACGTTGACGGCGACAATTTCGGTCGCGCCCATGACGCGGGCGGGCCAGAGTGGACAGGCGTCGCCAAGGCCGCCATCGAAGGAGAGGCGGCCGTCGATGCGTTGTGCAGGGAGGAGGAAGGGGATGGCGCAGGAGGCGAGGAGAACTTGGGCGGTGATGGCGCTGTTTTCAATGAGCACCTGGCGGCAACGCCAGCCCTGGGTAACGACGACGCCGAAGGGGACGCGCGGGCTCCAGTCGCGGACGAGTGTGTGGACCATGGTTTCGAGGGCGCGGGCATCG
>CANIFK010000021.1 GCA_947466555.1 Acidobacteriota bacterium
TGGGATCTCGCCGGCCGCATCCTCGAAACCCCCAGCTGCAATCTCCTCGGCGGTCGCTTCCGCGATAAAGTCCGTTTCTACCGCACCACCCAAGCCCCCGCCAACGTCGAGGACATGGGCGCCTGGAAAGCCCTCGTCCAGGAGACAAAGGCCGAAAAGTTCGGCTGGACCGCCTACAAGTTCCAGGGCGATGGCATCCCGCCCAAAGCCGATCCCGATTACAAAGAACCCGGCCACGATCGCTACACTCGCGGCCTCACGCTCAAGGACCTCCGCCGCATCGCCAAGGCCATGGAAACCGTCCGCGCCGAACTCGGCCCCGATGCTGACTTCGGTGTCGAAGCCCACTGGAAGTACGATGTCCGCGACGCCATCAAAATGGCGCAGGCCATCGAATCGGTCAACCCCATGTGGCTTGAAGATCCGGTTCCCCCCGGCAACGTCGACGCCATGGCCCGCGTCACCCACGCCGTCAACGTTCCCATCTGCACCGGCGAAAACCTCTACACGCGCAGCGAATTCCGCCGCCTCATCGATATGCAGGGCTGCGACATCGTCCACCTCGATATCCCCAAATCCGGCGGCCTGCTCGAATCGAAACGCATCCACGACCTTGCCGAAAACTCCTTCATCGCCACCGCCGCGCACAACCCTGCCAGCCCCATCGGCACCATGGCCTCCTGCCACGCCGCCGCCTCCATGCGCGACTTCCGCGTCCACGAACTCGCCAAGTACATCGACTGGTGGCAGGACCTCGTCATCATCGACGGCCCCATCATCAAAGACGGTTACTTAACCATCCGTGACAAGCCCGGCCTCGGCCTCGAAATCAATCCCGACGTGGCGAAGAAGAACCTCGCTCCCGGCGAAACGTGGTGGGGATGAGCACTGCCCCGTATGCGCGTTCACCTCTTTGAATTCGGAGACCTAAGTTGGTTCCCTCGTCCGCTGCACAATGCAATGACCAGCTATCTGGCCGTCACCTACGGCCTCATCCCTGCGCCGGCCCACTGGGCCAAGATCATCGCCGAATCGCTCGACGAGCAGGGAATCGATAACATCGTCGATCTCTGCTCCGGCGCCGGTGGACCCATCCCCATCCTCCAGCGTGAACTCGCGCAGTTGGGCCACTCCAATACTCGTATCAACCAGACCGACCTCCATGCGCGCGAAGGCGTCGAACCCCTCGATGCGCTAAGCTTTCCCCACAGCCTCACCGGGCTTCGAACCATGTTCGCCGCTTTCCATCACTTCCAACCGCCACAAGCGAAAACCATCCTCCGCCAGGCGGCGGAAAGCGGTCAACCCATCTGCATCTTCGAAGCGACCAGTCGAACCCCTCTCGCCATCGTCTCCACCCTCTTCATCCCCCTCTTCGTTCTCTTGCTCACGCCCCGCGTGC
This sequence comes from Acidobacteriota bacterium, assembly GCA_947466555.1. Lineage (GTDB taxonomy): Bacteria > Acidobacteriota > Terriglobia > Bryobacterales > Bryobacteraceae. The sequence goes on from CANIFK010000021.1 coordinate 1,403, forward strand.
GCCCACTCACCTTCACGCAACTCCTGTTCACCTACCTCATCCCCATCCTCCCCTTCGTCATCGCCTGGGACGGTTTTGTTTCCAATTGTCGAACCTACACCTCCGCCGAAATGCTAGCCATGACCCGCGAGATCAATGCCGATTCCTACCGCTGGCAAGCCCTCGATCTCACAATACCCGGCGTACCTTTTCCGCTCCCCGCCTTGATCGGACGGCCCCAAAAGAAAAGCGCCGCGGCCTAAGCCACGGCGCCCTCTCAAACAAGCAACGAACTAAAACGCCAGCTTCAGCGCCAACTGCACCACGCGCCAGCTCTCACCGTTCTGGTTCGTATTCGCCGAACTGGTCGTCGACAGGGTAACGCAGCAAGCCTGCCCGAACACCGCCGAATTGATCGCCGGCGACCCTACAGAGGCGTCGCGCGGATTCCGGAAGTTCGGATGGTTCAGTGTGTTGAACGTTTCCGCACGGAACGTCAGCCGCACCTTCTCCGCCAACTGGAAGCCCTTGGCGATGCCCATGTCCAGGTTCCAGAACGACGGACCCTGGAAGATGTTGCGGCCCAGGCCCAACTGTCCCGGTCCCGGATTGGCGAACATCGACGCATCCTGGAAGAACACCGGACCCGTCACGCCCGCCTTGCTCTGCAATTTGGCCTCAGGCAACTTCGTCACGCCCGGCGCCAACGCCGCGCGGCTCTGCGCCGTGCCATTCGCCGTCAGGAACCCGGAACGAACCGAGAACGGTTCACCGGATTGATACGTGTAGATCCCATTCAGGCTCCATCCGCCAATCACCGTGTTCACGGCCTTGTTCGCATTCCCAAACAGCGGCTTGCCCTTGCCAAACGGCAGTTCGTACACACCGGTCATGTTGATCACATGCCGCTGGTCGTAGTCGCTGCGTGCCTTCTCGTTCCGGTAGTTACGCCCATCCACCGGAGTACGCGCCGCCGTCGAAGTCAACCCGCCGCCCGTCGTCGCCGCCACCGGGTCAACCGACAAATTGTCGATCGACTTGCCCAGCGTGTAACTCCCGCCAAACAGCAGGCCCGCCGAGTCAAACCGCTTGTGCAGCGAAGTCTGCAGCGCGTGGTAGCTCGAATCCGCGCCGTTGTCCAGCATCAGGATCTGAGCGAACTGCTGATTCGGACGCAGCTTCGCCGCCAGCGTGTTCTGCTCCAGGCGCAGCGCCATGTTGCCCGCCGCATTCGCCGTCGGCGATAGGTCGGTCGTCGAAGCCGCCGAATTCGCAAACGCCGGAGTGATGATGCCCGATTGTATCCACGGCACCTGAACCGCGCCGTTGCAAGCGGTGTTATTCGCCAACGTGCCATCCGCGCGGCAACCGCCACCCAGCGCGATGTTGCGCTGCATGGCGATGAAGCTCGGCAGCATCGGGGCCGCGTCGATCTGGTTGGTGTCCCAGCTGCGCCACAACCGCGTGCCACGCCGGCCCACATACCCAACGCTCGTCACATAGCCGCGGCCAAATTCACGCTGCACCGTGAAGTTCCACATGTGCACCGTTGGCAATTTCAGGTTCTGGTCAAACACCCGCGCCGTCGCCGCCGTGGTCTGCAACGACACCGGAGGCGTCAACTGGCTCGACGGCTTCGCCGTCGGGGGCGGCAGTTCGTTGGGGAACGCGCTCAAACGCGCGTCCGGCACATTACCGCAACCATTCGTCGTCGCCTGCGGCGATACTACCGCCGTGCAGCGAAACACCTGCCCCGGCACGGCCGAAGCAACCGAGGTCACCTGGAACGTCGCAACCGGATCAAACGCCAATCCGTAGCCCGTCCGGATCACGGTCTTCGTCGATCCGCCCGGCGACCACGCAAAGCTCAAACGCGGTGCCACCGCGCCGGCGTTGTTGTTCTGGAACCACCGGTCGGCCTTCACAAAACTCACCAGACCTTGGCTGCCGCTGATGTCCTTGTTCGGGATATAAACGCGTCCACCGGCTTCCGTCGGCGGCGGGTTCAATTCCCAGCGCGCGCCAATGCTCATCGTCAGGTTCCGTTTCAGCTTCCATTCATCCTGGAAGAAGAAGTTGTACTGCTTCGTCCGCTGCCCCTGCGCCCACAGGCTCACCGATTTCGGCCCCGTCAAAAACGGCGCAAACGTATCGGATTTCAAGTCGCCCAGGAAGTTGTGCGACAGCGTGGCCGGAATGCCGATCAGATCGTTGATCATGCCCTGCAGCCGGTTCAAGTCGTTCGTCGCAATGCCAGGCGTCGTGGCCGTCGCCAGCGCGGGCAGGCTGAACCCGGCCGGAGGCCGCGTCGTCCGCGACAGCGAAATCGCCGGCGTCAACGACACACCGCCCACGTCGCCGCGCTGGTCGTTGTGCTGGTACATGCGGATGTTACCGCCGAACTTCAGCACGTGCGCGCCGGTCACATAGGTCAGGTTGTTGATGATCTGGTAGGTATTCACCACGCGCCGCGTCCGCGGCCCGGCGATGAAGTCCACATCGGAGTTGTTGAACGTGAAGCGCGGCGCATTCGGGAATGCCGGGTTCGCCTCGCCCTGCGTGAACAGGAAGTCGAACCGCGAAAAGCCGAGCGTCAATTCATTCACCAACCGCGGCGACAACACACTGCGCAGGCCAACCGCGATATTCGTCGCCGGACGGAACACTTCGCCGCGCGCCGGATAGCCCGGCAACACGATCGGACGCGAATTCAACGGATCGCCGTTCAGCGTCGTCTGCTCCGCGCCAAGGTAACGGCCGAACAAGTTGTGCTTGTCGTTGATCACGTGGTCAATACGGGCCAGGTACTGCGGCCCGCGAATCTGGAACGGCGAATTCCACTGGAAGTTGCCAACGTTCAAACCATCGCCGCCATTCAGCGAATTCGGCGCCGGGTATCCGCCCAGCACGCCCTTCACCGCGGAATCAATGCCGCGCCGCAACGGGTCGTTCGCAAAGATGTTGTAGCTCTGCACGCAGTTGGCGTCCGTCGGGCTCGCGCAATCGCGAACACCGGGCGCGTACCCGCCGCCCGGTCCATTCAACAGGATCGGCGTGTTCTGCGTAACCCGCTGTCCATTCACCACCAGCGGATTGCGGTTATCCACCACAAAGTACTTGAAAATGCCGCTCAGTGCCGACGGCTGATACAGCGACACCGTACCGAACGATTTATCAATCGGATCGGCGAAGTTCACCTTCTGCCCCTGCCACGATCCAAAGAAGAAGGTCTTGTTCTTCTTGATCGGCCCGCCGAATTCAAACCCATACTGGTTCAACTTGATAATCGCCTTCGGCTGCCCCTGCGCGTTCGAATAAAATTCATTCGCGTTCAGCGCCGTGTTCCGGAAGAACTCAAACGCCGTCCCGTGGAACTGGTTCGTGCCGCTCCGCGTCGCCACCGAAACGTTCGCGCCCGAGTTGCGCCCTTCGTCGGCCGACGGGTTCTGCGTCGTAACCTTGAACTCCTGCACATTGTCCGGGTTCAACCGGAAGATGTTCTGCGTCGGGTTCGGATTGGTGCTTTCATTCGCCTCAATACCGTCAATGGTGACGTTGCCCGCGCCCGTGCGCGAACCATTCACGCTCACCTGATTGCCGCTGCGTTGCACCACGCCCGGCTCGTAAATCAGCAGGTTCAGCGGGTTCCGCCCATTCAGCGGCATCGCCTCAATCACCTTGCGTTCGATAACGTTGCCAATCGTCGCGTTGTTCGTCTGCAGCGTCTCGGCCGTCGCCTCCACCTGCACCGTTTCCGTCGCCGCGCCAATGTCCAACTTGGCGTTCACCGTCGCCGGCGTGTTGATCTGCAACACAATCTTCGTCAACTGGAACTTCTTAAACCCGGTCTTGTCGACCGACAAAGTATACGAACCCACCGGAATCGATGGAAATGCGTACAGCCCCGCGTCCGTCGTAAGTACGGAGTATTTCAGGCCCGTGGCCTCATTCGTAGCGGTAACGTTGGCGCCCGGAACGGACGCCGAAGATGTATCAGAAACCGTGCCGCTCAACTGAGTAGTCGAGGTCTGGCAAAAAAGTCCCAAGCTCGCAACGAGGAGCAGGGAAGGTGCGCGCAAAGCAGTACGCATGAATAACAACCCCCTGAGGATGGATTGTTTCCATGGTAACGCTATCCACCACCCTACTGTAGTTCTCGAATTTTAACGTCCCGGAACCGGTGCTTCCCGCCCGGCACCCAGCGGTTCCCCGCATGCACCTGCACGGCCACCATCCCATCGGTCGCGCCGTCCGCCGCATGGTTCGCCGTGTCGGTCCAATCGGTGATCTTGATCCCGTTCATCCACACCTGAATATGCGGCGTCTCGCCCTCAATCCGCGCCCGCAGATGATTCCAATCCCCGCGCTTGAACCACTCCTGCCACACCGGCACGAAAGTCTTCACGTCCTTCAATCGTTCCCCGTAAACCCCGCCAACCGCCCCACCGTCCAGGTAATCCAACAACACCTGATATGCCTCGCCCTTCTCGCTCGCCCGCAGAAACAACCCGCTGTCGCACCCATAATCCGGATTGATCTCCAGACTAATCTCAAAGTTCTTGTACTTCTTATCGGTCAGCAGAATGCCCCCATGCCCCGGCTTGTCCTGCGTCCCCGTAATCGCCTGCTTATCCACCACCCACCCGCTCGTCTTCCCGTGATGGTTCACCTGGCTGATGTGCCATCCACTCAAATCGGAACCATTAAAGACACTCTTAAATCCCGTCCCACCCGGCACCAGCTCAAACCGGTGCGGCTTCGGCATCGCCATCGCCCGCTGCTTGGCCACCAGCTCCGCTTCCACCTTGTCCAACGCCGCCATCCCCTCCGCCATAGTCTCCTGCACGTCGCTCTGCAACGGCACCTGCAACGTCCGCCACCGCGCCTGATGCACGCCCGTGTGCTTGATCGTCAGCGAATGCACCCGCATCGCCTGCTCCCACATCGGCGTTTGCAGCATCGCCACGTTCACGCCAGCCGCCCACTCCGCCGCCGTCTTCGTCACCACTTCGGACCCATCAATCCGCAGCGTATACGCGCCCGCCGCCAACCCCTCCACCCGCACCACCTGCTGGTTCAACGTCTCCACAAAATCGGACGACTTCACCGCCAGCGCAATCAGCGGGTCCCGCATATCCACCGGCATCGGCAGCGCATCGTCGGTCTGCGTCCACGCCGCCCCCGCGCCAAACCCAACATTGACCACCGACGCGTTCTCATACTTCGTCACCCGCTTCGCCTTCGCGTCAATCGTCACAGAACTCACCACCGCCGGCGCATTCCACGCCCGCAACAGCGCCGCCGCCATAATCAAATGGCCCGATGCTCCCGGATGCACCCGATCCGGAATAATCTTCTGCGATAGCGCCGCATCCGCCGCCTTCGCCCGTGCCAACATCGCCGTCACCGGCCGGTTCAAATCCGCCACCGTCAACCCCTGCGCCGCCCCCAACTCCTTCACAAAATCGGAGTACCGCAACAGCACCCCGTTATACCCGCCCGCAAACCGCGGCTCGTAGGTCACATCGTCATAAGGCGAAGGCTGAATCGACGTGATCCGCGTCCCCCCATCGGCCTCCTTCACGCGCCGCACAATCTCCCGGTACCCCTTCGAATACATATCGAAAATCTGCGCATCAAACGGCCGCACGCGCCCGTCATTCATGCCCAGCATGATCGTCATCACCGTCGGCTTATACGCAAACACATCCCGCGTCAGCCGCTCCTGAATGCCGCCGCCCGCGCCGCCCGTCACCCGGTCCCCGCCCCACCCCGAATGGACAAAGGTGATGTTCCGCTTCGGAAACCGCGTCACCGCAAACGTCTCCGCAAACGTCGTGTACAACCGCTGGTCCGTAATGCTGTCCCCAAAGAAGACAACCCGGTCCCCGTCCTTCAAATGAAACTCTTGCGCCGGCATCAGCCCGGCCAGCAACAGTGCGGCGTAACGAATTTGCATGCCGCAATCTTATCGAATCACGCGCTCCAATGACGACATCACCACCGGCGCCCGATGCCCCGTCATCTGAAACGCCAACCCCTCCAAATGCGCCGGCGCCACGCTCTGATACAACGCCTCCACCGTCACCGTCACCGGCCCGCCAACCGGGACCGAATAATGAACCTTGTCCGACCCCGCCTTAAAGTCCGCATCACCCGCCACCCCCACCGGCGCAATCTGCGCATTCGAGACAAACCCCAACGGCAATATCCGGTTGTCTTTCGCATACCCCGCAGCCCGCAACAAAGACATCGTCGGCGCGCCATCCGGCGTCTTCATCGCCGCCTCATACACCGCAACTTCCGAACTCCGCGTAATCCGGTCCCGATGCTCCTGCCGCGCCGCTGCCCCCACCAACTCGCCCGAAACCTTATCCCAAGCCCCACTCTCAAACACCACCTTCCCCCCGCCCCTCTTCACAACAACATGCAGCCACATCCGCCGGCTCGGAAACCCCGTCGGCAGCTTATGCCCCGTCTTGTTGAACACCTCCACCGTCATCTCCAACGAGCCCCGGTCAACCCGCCCCCCAACCTCCAGCGCCACCGCGCCCCGCAAAAACTCCTCCGCCCGTCCGGCCGACTCCGCACCCATCACCCGCAACATCTGCGCATTCCCGCCCAAAAACAAGTGCTGCCCGAACGGCTTCCGCGGGCGCGTCGGCGGAAAGAACCCCGCGCCCCGGTGCGGCATGTGCGCAATATACTGCTCCACCTGCGCGCCCGCCGCATCCTTCAAAACCGGCACATGGCAACTCTGGCAAGTCACATTGCTCTTCTTGAAATCGCTCGCCAGCCACTCCAAATACGGCGCCTGCTCCACAAACCCGCCAATCTGCTTCCCCGCCGCATTGAGCGTCGGCGTAATCACCGTATGGCAACTCCCGCACAGCGCCGAGTCCAGAATCTGCCGCCCCTCTTTCGGAAACTGTTCGGCGTGATGCATCATCGGCATCGGAAACGGATCCTTGTGCGGCCCGTAATTCTCGTTCTCCGTATTGATCTTGAACCCGCCCGTAAACGACGCGCGCTCCCCCAACCCCTCCGGGACAATCTTGTGGCACACCGTACAGCTCACGCCCTCCGCCCCTTCCGTGTTCAACGCCCCCATCCGCGCCAACTCCCCCTTCGCCCGCAGCGGATACTGCTGCATCGGCGCATGGCACCGCATGCACTTGTCCTCAATCACCGCCCGCGCCGCCGGCGTCGTGTCCCCCTCAAACTGCACCTTGGCCTTCCAATACGGGTCCTTCCCCGCGTGCGCCATCATCGACCCCGCCCACAACGGAAACTGCCCAACCACCGCCCCACTCGGCCCCGTAATCTTCGAGTGGCATGCCGAACAAGTATCCGCCGGCTCAAACAACTTCTGCTGCCCCCACGCCATCCCCACCGCAACCAAAACCAATACTGACCGCATACTAACCTCGATGCAAACCCATCCCCTTCCGTGACAGGACAAAATAGAACCATGCCAGAATTCGAATTCGCCGTCATCGGCGCCGGGGTCTTCGGCGCTTGGCTCGCCCGCGCCCTCCACCGCCGCGGCCGCCGCGTGCTGCTGGTCGATCAATACGGCCCCGCCAACAACCGCGCCTCCTCCGGCGGCGAAACCCGCATCTTGCGCATGGGCTACGGTGCCAAGGAAATCTACACCCGCTGGTCCTGGCAAGCCCTCCAACTCTACAAAGAGTTCTACGCAACAACCGACCCGACGCTCCTCCAAACCACCGGCATCCTCTGGCTCTCCCGCCCCGGTCACCAGGCCGCCCTCGATACCCTCCAAACCTTTGCCAATTGCGCCATCCCCCACGCCGTCCTCACCGCCCAAGAAATCGCCCAGCGCTTCCCCCAATTCCAAGTGCCCCCCGAATACTGGGCCATCTGGGAGCCAGACGCTGCCGGCCTCCTCGCCCGCCGCGGCGTCCAAACCGTCGTCCGCCAAACGATAGCCGAAGGCCTCACCTACCGCCAACAGCAATTCACCGAACCCAACGGCGAAGCCGAAACGTATATCTACGCCTGCGGCCCCTGGCTGCCCAAGTTATTCCCGCACTTACTCGCCGACATCATCCGCCCCACCCGCCAGGAAGTCCTCTACTTCGGTTCCACCCCGGGCGACCGCACCTGGCACGCCCCCGCCATGCCCTGCTGGATCGATAGCGCCCACGGCCTCTACGGCATCCCAGACATCGAATCCCGCGGCTTCAAAATCGCCATCGATACCCACGGCCCCGTCATCGATCCCGACACCGAAAACCGCTCCGTTCCCGAACAAACTGTCGAAAAAGTCCGTGGTTACCTCGCCCAACGCTTCCCCAAAATCAAAGATGCCCCCCTCCTCCAAGCCGAAGTCTGCCAATACGAAAACACCGCCTCCGGCGACTACCTCATCGATCGCCATCCGCAAAATGATAATGTGTGGCTACTCGGCGGCGGCTCCGGTCATGGCTACAAACACGGTCCCGTCATCGGCGAATATGTGGCCGACGCACTAACGAACAACGCCCCCATCGACCCCATCTTCTCCCTAGCCGCCAAAATCCCATATAACAACGGCACCCGTACCTCCACCATATGATCCCCCTCCTCTTACTCGCCGCCGCACTCCCCCTGGAACTCATCCACGTCAAGATCACCCCGCCCCGCCCCAACTGGGAACTCGGCATGATCTCCTCTTCCGCCGCCGATGGCAAAGGCACGATCTACTTACTCCAGCGCGGCCTCTCCGCCCAACCCGTCGTCGCCATCAACGAGAAGGGCAAGGTGCTCCGCGAATGGGGCAAGGGCCTCTACCAAATCCCGCACAGCATCCGAATCGATCCCCAAGGCAACATCTGGACCGTCGACGCCGCTAGCAGTCGCATCCTCAAATTCACCCCCCAAGGCAAAATCCTCCTCGACTTCACCGTCGGCGAACAGCCCAAAACCAAGAGTCAATTCAACGGCACCGCCGACATCGCCTTCGCCCCCGATGGCCACCTCTTCATCGCCGATGGCTACGGCAACGCCCGCATCCTCGAATACGACGCCAACGGCAACCGCCTCCGCCAATGGGGCACCCCGGGCGAAGGTCCCGGCCAGCTGAATCTCCCCCACGGCATCGCCATCGACAAGGACCAGATCATCTACGTCGCCGACCGCGAAAATGGCCGTATCCAATGCTTTACCAGGGAAGGGAAGTATCTCTCCGAAATCCCCGGAAACGGCAACAAAACCTTCTCCCTCCACCTGCAAAACGGTGCCCTCTGGATCGGCTGCCAGCCCCGCAACGAGCCTAACGGCGCCCCCGGCTGGATCATGAAGCTCGACCCCGCCACCGGCGCCATCCTCGGCAAAATCGATAGCCCCGGCCACCACTCCATCGACGTATCAAAAAAGGGCGAAATCCTCACCGGAGTCCGCCCTGATCAGTTACTTTGGTTCCGCCTTAAGAAAGGATCTCAGTAACTACCCGCGCCGGGAACTGATCCGTCAGCCGTTCTTTCAACCCGTGCCGTTCAAACACTAAGTCGCGGTGCTTCAGCCCCAGCTGATTCAGAATCGTCGCGTGGAAGTCATGGACGCTCACGCGGTTCTCCGCCGCCTTGAATCCAATATCGTCGGTCGACCCAAACACCGTCCCGCCCTTCACGCCGCCACCGGCCATCCACACGCTAAATCCGTTCGGCCCGTGGTCACGCCCGGCGTTCTTAAACGCACCCTGCGAAATCGGCAACCGCCCAAACTCGCCGCCCCAAACCACCAGCGTCGAATCCAGCAGCCCGCGCTGTTTCAAGTCCTTCACCAGCGCCGCCACCGGCTTGTCCGTCTTCCCGCAAGCGTAGTTCAAGCTCCCTTGAATGTCCCCGTGCGAATCGAAAATCTGGCTCTCAATGTAGAGCTGCACAAACCGCACGCCCCGCTCAATCAGTCGCCGCGCCATCAGGCACCGCTTCCCATACGAAGCCGTCGCCGGATCGTTCAGCCCATAGGCCTCCCGCGTCGCCTCCGTCTCCTTGTTCACATCCAACGCGTCGGACGCAGCCATCTGCATCCGCGCCGCCAACTCATAACTCGATATCCGCGCGTCCAACTCCGGCTGGTAAGGCCGCTCCGCTAAATGCGCCGCGTCTAACTTCCGCAGTAAGTTCCGCTCCGCCTCCACCAGCGGCGTTGGAATCTCCGCCCGAGGCTCCAAATTCAACACCGGAGGCCCCTCCGTCCGGAACCGCGTCCCCTGGTAAATCGGCGGCAGCCATGCCGATTGCCAGTTCGAAATCCCGTTAATCGGCAACCCCTTCGGGTCGTCCAGCACCACATACGCCGGCAGGTTTCGGTTCTCCGTCCCCAGCCCATAGGAAACCCACGAGCCAATCGCCGGCCGGCTCGCAATCGTCCGCCCCGTATGCATCAGGAACAGCGCCGGCTCGTGGTTGGCGTGCTCGCCATACATGGACCGGATCACCGCAATATCGTCCGCGCAAGTCGCCAAATGCGGCATCGCGCTCGAAATATCCATCCCGCTCTTGCCATACTTCTTGAACGTAAACGGTGACGGCATCAACACGCCCGGCGTGTCGCCATTCGAAATCGCAAAGCTCAGCTCTTTGCTCGGCGCCGTCCCCGCCAACTTAGTCAACATCGGCTTCGGATCAAACAAATCCACCTGGCTCGGTCCGCCATTCATGAATAACTGAATCACGGCCTTCGCCTTCGGCTGGAAGTGCGACTGCTTCGGCGTCAAATCATACACACCGCCGTTCGCATACAAGTCATTTCCCAGCAACCCGGCCAGCGCCGCCCCGTGCAGCCCATTCGCCACCGAAGAGAAAAAATCGCGTCTGGATGTCTTAGCCATGAATGTCCTTAGTCAACAAAGCTGAACTCAGCCGAATTCAAAATCGCGTGGCAGAAGTTCGCCACCGCCAGCCAACTCGCCGTCGCCGCCCGCGGCTCGGCCCCGTTATCGGATTGCAACCGCGCCGGCCACGCCTCGCGGAAACTCGCAATCGCCTCCATCCCCATCTTCACCTCGGCCTCACTCGGCCGCCGCGAAAGGGCCCGCAAATAAACCAACTCCACCTGCCGCGCCCGGTCCCCATCGGCGTCGTCGATCACGCGCCCCGCCATGTACCGCGATAGCTCCCAAGCCATCGATCCGTTCATCATGTGCAGCGCCTGCGTCGCCACGTTGGACCGCCGCCGCTCCGTGCAATTCGGCGTCATCGACGGCTGGTCAAACGCATCCATCAGCGATACCGGCGTCTGCCGCCGATGCAGCACATAGATACTCCGACGGAACCCATCCTTACCCGCCTTCACCGTAACTTCCTTATCCGGCCGAATGTCCAATTCCGCCGCCGGTCCAAAGGCCGTCGTGTCCAGCCGTCCCGCGGCAGTGATCAAACTATCGAACAGCGTCTCGGCATCCATCCGCCGCAACGGCATCCGCGAAACCAACACATTCTCCGGGTCCGCCGCCAGCAGCGCGGAGTCCACCTTCGACGTCTGCCGGTACGCCTGCGAAGTCATCATCATCCGGTGCATGGTCTTCATGCTCCAACCCTTTGCGACAAACTCCGTCGCCAACCAATCCAGCAGTTCAGGATGCGATGGCGCCATCCCCGACCGCCCAAAGTTAGAAACCGAAGCCACAATCCCGCGCCCGAAATGCCGCATCCAAAGCTGGTTCACCGCCACCCGCGCCGTCAACGGATGGTTCGGCTGCGTCAGCCATTTGGCCAACCCCAACCGCCGCCCCGTCGTCCCGGCAAACGCCGGCTCCGGCGCATACGGCTTCAGCGCCGCGTTCGCCAGCACCACCGGCACGCCCGGCTCAACAACTTCCCCAAAGTTCGTCGGCTCCCCGCGCCGCAACAGGTAATGCGCCGAAGGTTCCGCATTGTCGGTCAACACCCGCACATGCGGCTTCGGCTTCATCTTTCCGCGCAGTTCCTGCATCTCCCGTTGCAACGGCCGGATCGCCCCGGCATACTCCGGATACTTCCGCTCCAGGTCCCGGTCCTCAATCTTCAACGTCGCCGCAAACTTGTCCGCCAGATACTTCTGCGCCTCGGTTCGTTTCTCCGTCGGAACCTTCAAATCCGCCCGCACACCCTCCGGCAACTCTTTCAACCGCTCTTCCAAAAGCTGCGCCCGGAACGGTTCCCCCGCCTTCTTCATCGCGTCCTGCAACTTCTTGATATCGGCCTGAATCGGAGCATTCACCTTCTCCGCCTCCGCCCGTTCGGATTCCAATGCCAAGTCCAGCTCCCGCTTGTTCGGCGTCCGCCACTCATACGGGTCATAAGCGCCTTGCAGAATCGCGCTCAACCGGTAATGATCCCTCTGTGGAATCGGATCGTATTTGTGGTTATGGCAACGCGCGCAACCGACAGTCAGTCCCATCACCGAAGAAGTCAAAACCTCTAGCTCCTCCGCCACAATATTCATGCGCTCGGAAATCAACCCCCGCTCAGCCGAGTTCGTCGGGTCCGGCGTCGTCCGCAAAAAGCCAGTCGCCGCCAATCGGTCCAGAACCTCCTGCGACGCCACGCCCTTGGCCTTCTTCCAGTCGTCCGACATCTCATCCCCAGCCAACTGCTCGGTCAAAAACACCGAGTACGGCTTATCCGAATTCAACGACCGGATCACATAATCCCGGTACCGCCACGCAAACCGCCGCACCCCGTCATCCTGCCCAAACCCTTCCGAATCCGAATAGCCAGCCAGGTCCAGCCAATGCTGCCCCCACCGCTCTCCATACCGCGGAGACGCCAACAACCGGTCAATCAACTTCTCATAAGCGTCCGCCGACGAATCACCCAAATACGCCGAAATCTCCCCCGGCGTCGGCGGCAACCCAGTCAAATCCAACGTTGCCCTACGCAACAGCGCTAACTTATCCGCCTCCCGCGAATAACTCAGACCCTTCGCCTCCAACTTACTCAACAAAAACGAATCAATCGGATTCCGAACCATGCCCTTCACAGAAGGCACCGAAGGCCGCACCGGCGGCTGAAACGACCAGAACTGCTTGTCCTTCTCAGCCACCGCCGTCAGCGCCGGCAACGGCTCCGGCCCCGGCGCACCCTGCGCAATCCAGGCCTTAATCTTCGCCGTCTCCGCCTCGGTCGGCAACTCCACCGCCAACTCCTTGGCCATCTTCTCCGGCGGCATCTGCCCACTGACGATCCGCGAATACATCGTGCTCGATTCCGGCTTCCCTGGCACCAGCGCCGGCCCGGACTTCCCGCCCTTCAACCGGCTCGCCATCGTGCGCAGATCCAGCCCGCCCTTCTGGCTCAACCCGCCATGGCAAGTCACACACCGCGCCTGCAGAATCCCCCGAACCTCATGCTCAGAAACCCGCGCCACCGTCTCCACCGGCGGCAGCTTGTCCACCCACCCGCGAATCACATCAATCTCGGCATCGCTCAACTTCGCCTTGCCCGGCGGCATCTGCCCGGTCACAACCTTATCAATCAAAAAACTCTTCGCCGCATTCCCCGCCACAATCGCCGGCCCCGACGCGCCGCCCTTCAGCGCCGCCTCCTCCGTCCGCAGGTCTAGCTTTCCCTGCGCCGCCGCCCCATGGCACCCCGCGCATTTAGCCTTAAAAACAGGCCCTGCGGACGCATCAAAGTTCTGCCCGACCGCAGCCAGGGCCAGGGTAAAAAGTAGGAAGGTGGTTCGCACGCTTCCAGCATTATATAGGGTTAATCCAGGCCCGCGATGCGTGCCCGCTTCGGGTCGCCCGCCGCGGCCTCCAACTCCGCGTGGATCACTCGCGGCTCTCCCGCACCCAAGTTCACCGTTCGTTCCCACCGCGTGAACCCGGATTTCTTCAACACCACCACGTGCGGCCCATCCTTCAAACGGTTCAATTCGGCGGTCGGCGTCGTGCCCCAATACTCACCGTCTACCTCCAACTCGGCATTCGCCGGCGTCGACGTCACGCGTAGACTAATCACTTTCGGAGCCACCGGCAGTGCCGCCGCAACGCGGGCAGTCTCTCTTCCGGCTGGCGACTCAGCGTAGTACTTCAATCGCAGCGCCCGAATCTCCTCATCGGTCCGCGGCGTCAGCGCCGCAGCCTCCCGCCGCCCATCCCGAATATGCCAGCCCAGGTGCTTCGCGCAGGATTCCGCCGCGCTCTGCTTCCCGCGATACGAGTTGAACGTGTTGTAGTTATACGCAAACGCTACCTCACTCGTCCGCACGTCAATGACGCTGATACTCGCTTCCTCGCTCGACCCAGTCTGTTTCAAAAAGATGATCTTCGCCCATCCTGCCTTCTGGCTCGCCGAATTACCAACCATCTCATAATCCGCAATCGCCCGGTCCGTCACTACCGTCAACGGAACACCCTTCACGCGCAACGCTGCGTTCAGAAAGCTCTCAAATCCATCCAACGGATGAATATAGAGTTTCGCACCCCACGCAACCGGTTCCACGGCACCCAGCGGACATGTCGCAAGAAGTATCACTGGCAACAAAGCTCTCAGCATACCCCGACTATAAGTGGTCGTAACCAGGGAGGGAATAAGTAGAATTGCCCGGTAATGAGAAATGATCTACTTACTGGCCGCGAAATCGTACAGCGCCGTCGCCGTCCGCACCCACATATGTCCATCGGCAATCGCCGGCGTCGCGAACACTTCCTCGTCAAAATTCCCCGACGACCGCACACCCCAATTCGCTCCCGCCTCCAACACCGTCACGTTCCCCATCCGGCTGATGAAATAGACTTTTCCATCCCCCGCCACCGGCGACGCATAATACTCCTCCAGCGCATTCGGCAGCCGTCCCTGCTTCTTCATCTCGCCCGTCCCAGGATCCAGCGTCTGCAAGATCCCCCCATTCCGCACCAAATACAAAACGTTCCGGTACAGCAACACCGACGGAACATCCGGCAGCGACTTCTCATACTTCCAAATCACATGCGTCTGCGACACGTCCCCCGTCCCGCCCAGCTTCATCGCCATCGCAAAGTTATTCGCCCTTCGCCGGTTCTGATAAACCTCCCAATCGCGAGCGCTATAAACCCCGTCCTTATCCAAATCCTGCATATCCCAGTTACCCGGCATCAACGCCTTCGGCACTTCGGACTTCGCTAACTTCCCATCCTTGTTGGCATCATACTTCTCCAACATCTCCGGAAAGTCCGGCATCACTAACTTTTCCGCCGGCTCCGCGCCCGGTGCCCACCCGTTGAAATACAACGTGTCCCCATCCACCACCGGCACGGACTTAACCTGATAAGTCATCCCCCGCACCCGCCAGACCTCTTTCCCCGTCGCCTGCTCATACCCCACCATCTGGTACGAACCCGGCACAATAATCTGGGTCTTGTAAATCACCGGCGTCGAAAAACTGTGCACCGCCTCCGGCCGCATCGTCTTCCAAACGGGCTTCCCCGTTCCGGCATCCAGCGCCAGCAGGTGCGCCTCTAAATCCTGATCCACAATCATGAACACGCGCCCGTCGGCATACACCGGCGACGCGCCCATCCCGTGGAAATTCGAAAACGGCCCCATCGCCGTCCGCCACCGCTCCACCCCGTCGGCCGTATACGACAGCAGCCCAAACCCCGCAAAAAACACGTAAACATTGGTGCCATCGCTAACCGCGCTCGGCGCCGCCGGATCGTTCAACGCGTTCCGCTTCTCCTCCCGCGCCCCCGGTGCCTCCCGCGTCCACAGAATCTTCCCCGTCTTTCGATCGAGTCCAATCGTGAATAACTTCCCGCCCTCATGCCCCGTCAAGAAGATCCGGGAAGAAGTCACCACCGGTGACGACTTCCCCTTCATCAACGCCGTCTTCCACACAAACGGCTTATCGGCGCCCAACTCCGCCGGCAGCGCCGCCCCATCCGCCACTCCTGCCCCATTGGGGCCCCGGAACCGCGGCCATTCCGCCGCGGTTCCCAAACAAATGACCCCAATAGCCAGGAGCAGGTATTCCATTGACTTACA
>CANIFK010000022.1 GCA_947466555.1 Acidobacteriota bacterium
GGTGAGTCGGCATATTGAAACGGGGCGGGAAGTCTGGTGCCGGTGGAGGCTTTGAATCCAGGGGACTATGTGGCGACCGGGAAGGACCGGCAGGGGAAGAGACGACGGATTTGTCCTTCCGTGTGGAGCGGTAAGATTTGCCAGACAAATCCTGGGTGACAGTCACCCAGGATTTGTCTGAGGCGTTAGTTGCGGCGGGTGCGGCTGAGGGCCATGGCACCGAGGCCGAGGGCGACAGTCCAGTATGCCGACGGTTCGGGGACGCCGTTGCTGGGAGTGGTTTCCACCGCTGCGAAGGTGAGGCCCTGCAGCGATTGGAGCAGAGCCGTGCCGCCGGTGACGCGGGAGGTGGCGGCGAATTCGAGCGTGCCGACGCCGGCGGTGAGCGGGTTCGCCAAGACGATGGCGTTGTTGAAGCCAGCATCGAGCACATCGTCGACAATGCGGAGGCCGCTGCCGAGCGAAATGAGAAGGTTGTTGACGTTCGTGTTTTCCGCGGGGAACCCGTCGTTGTCACCCAGGAGGAAGAGCGTGCCTCCGCCTGAGAGGTAGCCGCTGAGGGCGGCGGCTTCGGAGGGGGTGAAGGCGAGGTTGGGAGTGAGGGCCACGACGAGGTTGACCCCGGTGAGGCCGGCGGCGGTGATGGGGCTGGCAGTTTTGGTGGAAACGACGCCGGGGAGCGTGTTGTAGAAGGTGTTAATGGTGTCGTCCAACGGGCCGAGGCAGCAGAGGGACGGTGTGGTGTCGAGCACGAACACCGATGTTCCGGCGCCGAGGACGTTGGCGAAAAAGCGGGCGTTGCCGGGTTTGCCGGCAAGGTTGTCAGAGATATTGGAGTCGCCGGAAACGATGATGGTTCCCGCATTCGCCTGGAGGGCGAACAAACAAACGACTCCGAGCCAGAACGAACTGGTAAAGACACGCATATATACACTTCCTTGTGAGGAGATAGCGCAGGAGGGATCCTTCTCCTACTAACGGAATAGTGTGCGTCTCCAGGTAAGCGTTTCGCCCTATTTAAGTCGACCGGTACGTTCCAGCCAATTACGAAGCATGAGGGCGAAGTCGGCGACGTGACTATCGCCTTCGAGTTGTTCGATGGTGTAGCGCATTTTGCGGCGCCAGTTCGGGTACTCCCAGGTGGAGCCGGGGAGGTTTTGCTGTTCCGTTTCCTTGGTCAGATCCTCCTGGTTCAGCACGAATAGGCGGGAGGTAGCGGAGGCGAGGAAGCCGATGACGGCGTTGTGGAGTTCGCCGGTGAGTTCGGTGGACATGGCGGCGTCGCGCGGGTAGCCGTCGGGGAGGAGGTGGAGATCGTGGAGGACCTCGATGAGCTTGTGTTTGTCCTCGAGCCGGGCGCGCATCTGGTCGCGGAAGGCGTCGTCGTTGGGGAGCAGACCGGCGGATTTGCGGGATTCGATATCGCGGCCGAGCCAGTAGCCGGCTAGGGTGGGGAGGTCGTGCGTGGTGGAGCTGACGACGGCGTTGACGGGGTATTCGTCGGGCCGTTTGAACTTGCCTTCCTCCTTTTTTTCGAAGTAGAGCAGGCGATAGGAGAGGACGCCGAATTCGGCGAGGCCCTGACGGACGTAATCTTCGACGGTGCCGAGATCTTCGCCGATCACCATGACCTGGTTGCGGTGGCTTTCCAGGGCGACTATGCGGAGAAGATCGCGCCAGGGTTCTCGGACGTAGGTTCCCTGGGTGGCGTCTTTGCCTTCGGGTATCCAGTAGAGGCGGAAGAAGCGCATGACGTGATCAATGCGCAGGGCGCCGCCGTGGCGGGAGTTGTTTCGGATGGCGGCGGCGAAGAGGCGGAAGCCGTCGGCACGGTGGCGGTCGGCGGCGGGGGGAGGGAAGGACCAGTCCTGTCCCTTGGGCGAGAAGTCGTCGGGCGGGGCGCCGACGCGGCAGCCGTTGGCGAAGTAGGGGCGGTGGGCCCAGAGGTCGGAGCCGCAGCGATCGGTGGCGAGGGCGAGATCGTGATAAAGGCCGATGGGCATGCCGGCGGCGGTCGCGTGTCTCTGGGCTTCGGCGGTTTGCTGGTCGACCAGCCAGTAGACGAACTGCCAGAATTCGACGCGGCTCCAGTTTTTGGCGGCGAATTGGGCGACGGCGTCGGAGTCCGGGTTCTGGAATTCGACGGGCCAGTCGGGCCAGATCCAGAGATTTTTGTCGCGGCGGTGGAGGTATTCGTCGAGGGCGCTGTAGACGGCGAAGCGTTCGAGGAGCCGGCCCTCTTTGCGGCGGAAGGTGTCGAATTCTGTGCGGCGGGCGGGGCCGCCACGGAGGAACTGGCGGTATAGAACTTGGAGGAAGAAACGCTTGAGACGGGCGACGCCTTCGTAATTGACGAACTCTTCGGTGCGGAGGGCATCGATGCGGCCTTCGGCACGGGGGCGTAGCGATTGGGCGAGGGGGGAGTCGGCGTACTCGGGTATCGACTCTATGTCGAGGTAGATGAAGTTGCGGTAGAAGGTGGAGGCGGGGAGGTACGGGCTGGTGTTGTAGGGGGAGCGATTGGCGAGGGCGTGGAGCGGGTTGAGGGCGACGAAGGCGGCTCCGGCGTGGCGGGCGGCCCAGGTGGAGAATTTGTGGAGGTCGGCGAAGTCGCCGCAGCCCCAGTTGCGGGAGGAGCGGAGGCCGTAGAGGCTGATGGCGATGCCGGCCATGCGCTGATCGGGCTGGATGGTGGTGGGCTGATAGACGCGGTCGGGACAGTGGATGAGTTGGCAGGTGGCCGTGGTTTGATTGGCGGAGAGAGTTGCCTGGTGGTAGCCGTGGGGGAGCTGGGCGGGGAGGGGGAATTGGGCGCGTGTCCAACGGGCGTCGTTGATTTCGATGATTTCAGTGGGGGGGAGGTCGGGGAGATGGGTCGTGGTGGTTAGGGTGGCGCCGGCTTCGGTGGTGATGGTGAGGGTGGCGAGTCCGGTGGCGCCTTCGGGGAATGCGACGGGGAGGAAGGGTTCGTTGGAGGAGGAGACGACGCAGGAGGGCAGGAGGGCGAGGCGTTCGCGCTGGAGCCAGGAGAGGAGGGATTGATCGACGGTTTGGAGGGAGGAGGCGTCGACGCCGATGGAGTTAAGAACGGCGCGTTTGATGTCGTCATCGGGGTGGTGTTCGCGGCCCCAGATGTCCCAGTAGACGTCCTGAACGCCGTGGGCGGCGGCGACACGCCGGAGGGCGGTGGGGAGGTCCGGGCTGGGAAACTCGTAGCGCGTGACGACGGGTTCGTTGGACATGTAAGGTACCAGTGTCCTCAACGGGCGGAGGGAAGGGCAACTGGGGCGCGCTTTTGAGGGGCGGCGCGTGGCATACTGATATAGAAATCCATGGAACAACGCGTTCTTCCCGCAGCCCCCGAAGAGTTGTTTGATCGTGTCGATGACACGCTATTGGACGATTTGTCGGAAAGCGTCGTGCTTACGACGATCGATAAGGCGATCAATTGGGGTCGCAAGAACTCCATCTGGCCGATGACCTTTGGCTTGGCGTGTTGCGCCATCGAGATGATGGCGATGAGCGCGTCGCGTTTCGACATTTCGCGTTTCGGCGCGGAAGTGTTTCGTGGCACGCCGCGGCAGTCGGATCTGATGATCATTGCCGGGCGCGTTTCGAACAAGATGGCCCCGGTGATTCGCCAACTGTATCAACAGATGCCGGAGCCGAAGTGGGTGATCTCGATGGGCGCTTGCGCGACCTCGACGGGCGTTTTCAGCAACTATGCGCTGGTGCCCGTGAATCAGGTGATTCCGGTGGATGTGTACGTGCCGGGTTGCCCGCCGCGGCCGGAGCAGTTGATCTATGGGATCATGCTGCTGCAGCAGAAGATTGAAAAGGAACGTGGGACTACGCTGAAGGTGTTGAATCTCGCTTAGGCCATTGGCTTAGTACAATTTCCCTCAAGCTTTATCGGATCTTTCCGATATGACATACCAGAACCCCTATTACGGAGGCGGTCGGTATGGATACCAAAACAATCGAAAAGACAGCGTTGCCGACGCCGTTGCCTGATACGAAACTGGATCAGCAACAGGCGACGGAGCGACGCGAACTCGTCAAAGCGATTAAAGCGATTAACGCTACGGAGTTTTTTGGAGAAAACTACGAACTGACTTTTGTGCTGGATCGGGAGACGCACCGTCCCCTGATGCGCATCATTGACCGTCAGACGAGAGAGGTAATCCGGCAATTACCGCCGGAATATACCCTACGTTTGGCGGAAGAGATGCGGGCCCGATAACGGCGCCAATCATTCTCTCAAGCTCCTTCTTGTTTCTCCGAAGAGTCTAGTAAGTGGCAACGAAAGCAGAGTGAATGTCGATCCAAGCCTATAAAAATCAACAAGATTGGGATATTCTCGGGGCAAGTCCGCTGGAACTCGTCCGCGCGCTCTACCGGGGTGCTATTCAGGCGATCCGGCAGGCGCGCACGTGCCTGGCGAACGGACAGATTCGAGAACGGTCTGCGGCGATTACCAAGGCGTGCACGATTGTGCAGGAGTTGGCGATCAGTTTGGACAAGGAAGTGGGTGGGGATGTGTCTGCTAGCTTGGCAGAACTCTACGTCTACATTCACAAGCGGCTCGGTGATGCCAATATTGAGCAAACCGACGCGCCTTTGGCGGAAGCGGAGAAGTTGTTGAGTACGCTGCTGGAGGCGTGGAGTCAGCTAGAGGAAGAGCAAGAGGAAGAACACCACGGAGAGTCGTTGGCCCTTAGCGCTTAAGCAGGGCGGTGGCGGCCTTCTTCTGGTCTTTGGCTAGACCGGCCTCGATCGTTTTGCCGAGCCCTAGTCCGCCGCCTTCGGCGATAACGCGGGAGAGGTGTTCGCGGCCGAAGTCGAGCATTGTCTGTGCGCCGGAATCCATTTCGCCGCCTAGGCCCATTGAGTCGGGCGAGAAGGCGGAACTCATCATTTGGCCGATGAGCATGGCCTCGAACTCCTGGGCAGCTGATTTGGTGTCTTTGACCTTTCCAACTTCGCCGATGTCGGTGCGATGGGCAGATTTTTGAAGTGGGTTGAGTTCCATGGTGTGGGCCTAGATAACCTGGATTTCAGCGTCGAGTGCGCCGGCGCCTTGCAGCGATTGCAGAATGGCGATGACTTCGCGGGGTGTTGCGCCGATCTTCTGGAGACCGCGGATCAGTTCGTCCACGGTGGCGCCTTCTTTCAGTTGGACGAGTTTGGCGACGTCTTCTTTCGAGCCGACGCCAACCGAAGGCGTAACGGTGGTGGCGCCGTTGGAAAGGGGCGCGGGTTGGGAGACATCGAGTTGCGTCTGGACTTCGACCGATAAGCTGCCGTGGAGGATCGAGACGGGAGAGATCCGGACGTCCTTCCCCATGATGATGGTTCCGGTTCGTTCGTTTATGACGAGACGCTGCTTTCGGTCGGAGTCGAGCGTGAGGGCTTCAATGGTGGCGATGAATTCGACAGGGCGCGCCTTCCATTCGGCCGGCGTCTCCACTTCGACAATTCCCGCGTTGGAGGCCTTTGCAACCGGGGGACGGCCGGGGGCGAATTTGGTGTTGATAACCGCGGCCAGGCGCATGGCGGTGGTGAAGTCGGCGCGCTGGAGTTGCCACCGGAGTCTACCTTCTGTAATTACCGAGGGGGCGGCCTGTTCGACGATGCCTCCACTGGGTACGCGACCGGCTGTTGGGTGATTGACCGTTTGGGAGTTGCCGGCACGGCCCGCGATGAAACCAGCGGTCAGGACGCCTCCTTGGGCGACCGCGTAGACCTGGCCGTCGGCGCCGCGGAGACTCGTCAGGAGCAGTTGGCCGCCTTGGAGGTTGGAGGCGTCGCCGATCGTCGCTACGGTGGCGTCGATCTTTGTTCCAGGTTGAGCGAATGGCGGCAGTGTGGCTGTGACCATGACTGCCGCCACGTTCTTGGCCTGCATCGCTGTGGGATTGACGGCGACGCCCATGCGATTGAGCATGTTGGCCAGGCTTTGGGCGGCGAAGACCGTCTGTCGCTTGTCGCCGGTGCCGTTGAGTCCGACAACGAGCCCGTAGCCGACCAATTGGTTGTCGCGTACGCCCTCCAGGGCGGCGAGATCCTTTACACGGCTGACGGCACCGGAGGCGCCGGTAGCTTCGAGTGCAAGGAAAAACAAAACTCGCGCCAACTGTTTCGACATGAATGTCTCACTTTCAGAAGGGCAATAGGCCCATAAGGATGCGGTAAAGAATGAACGGGCGCCGGATCGAATCTCCGACCACGCCTTTGCCGTTGACCTTGACGTCGAGCATGGCGACCCGGTCACTGGCGATTGTGTTACCGGCCTGGAGATCCTCTGGGCGAACGACACCCCGGATCTCGACCACCTGCCGTTCGGAGTTGACGGCGATCGATTTCGAACCGCGGAGTAGCAGGTTGCCATTGGGGAGGACGCGCTCCACGATGGAGGTTACGGTCGTCGATAGCTGCATCGAACGGGTGGTAGAACCGGTTCCCTTGAGCGAGGAGTCAGACTTGGCGCCAGCCAGTTGCCCGAGTGGCCCTGTTGCCTTCACCGGACCCAGCGCGGCTTGTACGCCGGCGGTGAGACTGGATGACCGGCTCGAGTTGGTAGTTCCGCTTGCCACCGCTGTGGCCCGATCACTGACGACAACCGTCACTGTATCGCCCGGAAACATCGCCCGAAAGTCGCGTCCGAGGTCGGTCATTCGTCCTCCCGGCGTGAAGAGTGATCCGGGGCTGCCACCGGAAGTGAATCTTGGCGTTTCCCCGGCGACCGTGAGCAGATAACGATCCAGCGCCGAGCAGCTTTTCGATTCGGGCGACTCAGCCGTGCACGGTTCTACTTTCCCCTTCGGCCAGGCGGCTGCTCCTGAATGGAGCGGGCAAAGGATCATTCCGATCCAGATCAAATGCTTTCTCATTCCACCCTCGCTTTCTGAGCGCCCGTTACGCGCCCAGTTAGTCTCGATCCGTTCCAACCGCTGCGGAGTTGCACCGTCTCCCCGACTTCACCATCCTGTTCGGCGACCGCGGGGATGCGAATCCGCGCCGCGCCCGAGGCGGCTTCCAGCTCAACGGACTGCCCGCGATGGATCGCTGGCGGGTGGCGGAGGTCTTCTTTGAACAATTCAGAACCGGCGGCGATCGGGCGCTTGGCGACGAGCCCATCGGGATGGGGCAGTTCCTTCTCCGCTGTACAAGGACCGGGCGCCCAGATCTCATCCTGCTTGTAATCCTCTGGCGTCAGCACCGCCCCGGCGGCCAAGGCGTGTTGAAGGATGGTGGCGCGCCGCCTCGCCTGCAATTCGACTCGAACCCAGACGGGGATGGAACTTTTGTCCGGTAGCATCAGCGATCCTCGCCACAATTGAACCGATCCGCGGCTGGCAACGATCCCGGAACGGTTAAAAAGGATCTCGCCGGTGGGGAATCGGTGTTGAGGTGCTTCAATGACTTTCGCTCGCCAAGGAGTTGTAGTGCAAATCGAAGTCATCGCGGCGTCAATGGCGGACTGCCACATTTCGGGCGGGATGATGTCTCGCTTTCTTTGGACGCAAAGTCGATCGGGGAGATCTACCTGCAGACCGGGGAGTAGTGCGGCGAGTTGTGCCTTGTAGAAGACGCGCACCATCGTTCCGGCGGGAGCGGGAGCGAGTTCTTTGTCGGGCGGGAGCGCGGCGAATGCTGGGGCTAGCGTGGCCAGATCGGATGCTCGGATCTTGGCGCCATCGACGAGCGCGCAGGTGTCCGCTGCGGTCGCCAGTATGCCCAGACTAGCGAGTAATGTTATTGATCTGTTGATACATTTCATCGGCGGCACGAACAACTTTCGAGTTAGCTTCATAGGCGCGCTGGCTTGTGATGAGGTTGATGAACTCTTCCACAACGCTGACGTTGGACTGTTCGACGTAGCC
Source organism: Acidobacteriota bacterium (assembly GCA_947466555.1). Lineage (GTDB taxonomy): Bacteria > Acidobacteriota > Terriglobia > Bryobacterales > Bryobacteraceae. The sequence goes on from CANIFK010000022.1 coordinate 7,887, forward strand.
TTGCATGAGGCTCCCGGCGCCCTCCTGTCCTCCGGGGTTGCCGAGTGTCGGCTCACCGGAGGCGTCAGTGGGGAGATAGAGGTTGCGGCCGATCATATTCATGCCGGCCGGATTGACAAAGGTAGCCAGTTGGAGTTGTCCGGCGAGCTGTGCGGCGGCTTGCCCGGACTGAGAGAAGCTTACGGTGCCGTCCTGGGCGATGGTGACGGCCTGGGCCTCGGCAGGGATGGTGATTTGCGGCTCGATGGGGTCGCCATCGCCAGTAACGAGAACACCATCGCGGTTGAGCTGGAATTGGCCCGCACGGGTGTAGGCGATTTCGCCGGTTGGGCGGCGAACCTGGAAGAAGCCGCGGCCTTCAATAACTAAGTCGAGCGGGTTGTTGGTCTGCAGGAAACTGCCTTGGGTGAAGATGATCTCGTTTGACGATGTGCGGGCTCCCAGACCGATCTGGAGCCCGCTCGGCACGACGGTTTGCGTGCCGGCGGCGGCTCCGGGTTGGATCAGATTCTGGTAAAGCAGATCCTGAAACTGGGCGCGGCGCATCTTGAAGCCGACGGTATTGGCGTTGGCCAGATTATGAGCGATGTTGTCTACGTTGGTTTGTTGCGCGGACATGCCGCTACCAGCGCTGAATAGGGCTCGAATCATGTCAATTCTCCTTGTCGGCTCATACTTTGGCTACCTCTTCAACGAGGCGGCGGTTCATCTCATTGCCCAACTGCATTGCTTTCTGAAGCGATTCGAATTGGCGTAAGACATTGACCATACGAACGGCGCCCTCCGCGGCACCGGTGTTAGCGGACTCCAAGGTTCCCTGCAGTACACGTGTTGACGGGCTGGCGCGGATCTGGTCAGGCGGGCCCGGCCAACGGAAGTAGGTGTGGCCGGCTTTCTGCAATCCTTGCGGGTCAGGAAATTCTGAGAGACGTACTTGGCCTGTCTGCGCGCCGGCCTGCCAGATGCTGCCGTCGGCGCGAATTTCCAGAAGGTGGGAGGCGTCTACACGGACGGGTTGGCCGTTCGCGCCGAGGATGTCGAGCCCTTCCCCATTGACCAGATTTCCGCGGGCGCTGACTTGGAGTTCGCCGTTCTTTGTGAACAGGGTTTCGTCGCCGCGCTTCACCGATAGAAAGCCCGGCCCGTTGATTGCGAGATGGGTGGGTACGCCGGTTCGGGTCAACGGACCCTGCGTAAAGTCGATCCAATTGCGTTCGACGACGGGCGATACGCCTGCGCCGCCCCGCCCCGCGTCCAGGGCGGAAGTCGACTCGGCAGCCCAATAGGTGGTGTAGCGTTCGCGGTCCGCCTTGAAGCCAGAGGTACTGGCGTTGGCCAGGTTATTGGCGAGAATCTCCAGGCTTTCCATCCTGGCCCGAAGGCCGCTCGCCGCTGCAATGCCGATAGCGTCCATATTGCTACTTCGTTCTATGCACGCGGGCTGCCAACGGCTTTTCCCTTCTTTTCTTATGTCTTCGGCCTGTGAGCCGTTTCAAAACGGCAAAATTGCGACAGCGATTTCCGAAACGGCACATTTCTGTCGGGAATCGGGGCCTTGTGCGGAGAGATTGGCTGCTATTCCCTTTGTTTTCTCCAATTCCGCTTTTGGGCACTTACCTGCATAGCTGACGGCGTGACATCCATTTCCGGTCTCTCCTCTCCTCCTCCTCCGGTTCCCGGGCCACCTCCCTCCGGTCCAGCCGGTATCGTCGGTGCCTCGACGGCGCCAGCTAAAGACGCGGCGCCCGGGGCCCCCCTAGTCGTGAACGGCGAGGCTTCGGCACTGAACTGGCTGATGGCCTGGCTTGGCGAACAGGACCTTGGGGCGGAGGCGCCCGAGGCGCTCCCTGAGGAGGCCTCAACGCCGTCTCCCGTGCAGTCGAAGGTCCATTGGCTGAGTTTGTTACCGACGGTGCCCGCCTTTGAAGCGCCGGTCCCTGAGGAAAGTCAGCAGTCCGGAGTGGCGACTTTGCCCGTAGATACGACCGTACAGGTTGCCGAAGCTCAGGAGACCCCCATGCCGGTTGTGGTCGTTGAAAGTGGTGAGAAAGAAGAGGCCGTTGCCGTCAATGATGCCGATCCGGCCGGCGCCGCCCCAGCGGCCCCGGCCACGGCGCTCGAGCTCGTCGCGACGCCGAGTGTCGTTGTGGTGCCCGTTCCCGTTACGACCGACACACCGCCTCCGCCGTCCCCCGATGCGTCGAAGGTAGTGGGCGCTAATTCTCCCATCGCCGACGGAACACCTGGCCCACCCACGCCAGATGGACTTCAGCTCGTGAACAGCGTGGGCCAGCGGCCCGCACCGAAGCCGGATGACAAGGGTGAGGTGATTTGGTCGGCGGAGTTTACCGTGCAGGAAAAACAAACCGCGGAAGCTGGCGGCACTGACTCCGCTCCGGTGGTCCGGCCGCAACCCGAAACAACGCCGAAGCCTTTGCGCGCGGCAGAGTCGGATGCGCCCGCAAAGCCGGCAGTAGCAGGCGTGCGAGCTCGGCAGCCCGAGGACTCGCCTCGTCAGCAGATGGGGCCGGATGATTCGGAACCGAACACAGAAGAGCACGAACAGAAACAGCCGGCGATCGACTCCGCCCGCGAGCGCATGTCTGGTAAGAATTCACAGGATCCGAAGCGTGATGCCTCGTCGGCGGGCAGTGAACACTCCGAGCCAAAGATGACCGAGAGCGGATCGCGCACTACAGCCTTTGCGGCCGAATTCGCGAGCCGGGCCACGGCTCCGAGCCGTGTCAGCGAAACGGCCCCGGTGGAAAGCGTCGCGCTCGAACCGGCCGCACCATTGAAGCCGGCGCAGATCGCGACGTTGCAAGTTGATGTCCCAGCGCCGGTTGGTAGCGATGATATGACGCCGATGCGGTTGGTGGTATCGCAGCGTGGCGATCAAGTGAACGTCCGGTTGCGTTCGTTCGATTCGGCGGTTGCGCCGATTGAGGACACGAGGATGCAGCCGTTGCTTCACTCTCTCGCCGAAAAAGGTTTTGTGGCGGAGTTGAAGCCTGGCACCCGGCTCGATGAGTCGATGCCGCTAATGGTGGAACGAACCCAGGAAAAACAAATGGTGATGGCCGAATCGTCCGGCAGTCAAAACGACGCGCAGTCGTTTCAGAACGCCAACGAACGGCAGCAACAGAACCAGGAACGCCAGCAACAGCAGCAGGCGTTCTTCTTACGCAAACAGCTGAAAAATGTGCAGTCCGAAGCGTTTACGCTTCCGGTTGCGGCCGAAGCAAACAAAGGCGCGTTTCAAAAGGGAGCATCGCGATGAATCTCATGTCCGTAACTGACACCAAGGCGGCCGCCGACACGACGTCGCCGAAACTGCCGACAGCTGGCAACAGTGTTGCCACCAAGGAGAATTTCCTCCAGTTGCTTGTTGCGCAGATCAAAAACCAGAACCCGCTCAACCCGGCGGATGGCACCCAATTCCTGTCCCAATTGTCTCAGTTCACTGAGATGGAACAGATGCTCGGCATGCGGCAAGATCTTGCTGCCATACGGACCTCATTGACCGCGGGTACTTCGTCGACGCCCGACTCGAATTCCTAATCCTTTCCTGGAGAACTCATGTTTACCTCATTTTCTACCGCACTCTCCGCGCTCGGCGCTCACTCAACGGCAATCGATGTCGTGGGTAACAATCTGGCCAACTTGAACACTCCTGGCTTCAAGGCCAGTGTCGTCTCGTTTTACGACCTGGTCACCCAGTCTCTGGGCGCCGGGCTTGGTGAAACGCAAGTCGGCTTTGGTGTGGCGCGCCCACTCACCCTGCGCCAGTTCTCACAGGGGGCAATTCAGACGAGCAACGGACCACTGGATGCCGCTATCCAGGGTGACGGCTTCCTGGTGCTGAAGAATCCGGCGGGTGGCACCATTTACGGCCGAGGCGGGAATCTCCAGGTCAACAAGAATGGGGCGCTCCTGACGGCAACCGGGGAGAAGGTTCAGGGGTGGGTTGGCTCCAACGGCGTGGTGGATTCGAATGGGCCCGTCGGCGATATCACGATTCCCGTGGGGACGCTGCGTCCGGCGAGCGCGACACAGTCAATCTCGTTCGATATGAACCTCAATGCCGCCGCGTCGGCCGGCCCGCCGGCGGATACCTTTGCAGGCTCGATTGAAGTTTACGACAGCTTGGGCGTCTCACACATTGTCTCGGTGAACTTCACGAAGTCGGCGAACCCGGGCGAGTGGAACTACTCGGTGAGCATCCCGAACTCTGATGTCACGGCCCCGGTAACGCCCGTCACCGGCACGATCAATTTTGATACTTCGGGCAAGTTAGTGAATCCGCCTGTCACCGGGCCGTTTCCGGCGCTTGCCATTACAGGGCTGAGCAGCGGCGCGGCCGACATGAACATTACCTGGAACCTGTACAACGGGGCGAATCCACGTTTGACCCAGTTTGCGCAGACCTCGGCGATTTCCGCGATCGGGCAGGATGGGAATCCAGCCGCACAGTTAATCCGCGTCGGGCTTGGCGATTCCGGTTCGGTGTTGGCGCAATATTCAAACGGCGAGCAGGTACTCGTGGGCCAGTTGGCAATGGCGTCGGTACGCAATCCGGAGTCCCTGTTGTCGGTTGGTAACAATGCGTACCAATTGAGTGGTCGATCCGCGCTGCCGGCCATCGGACTGCCTGGAACCGGCGGTCGCGGAACGATTCTCGGCGGCGCGATTGAAAACTCCACCGTTGACATCGCGCGCGAGTTTACGAACCTGATTATTCTGCAGCGGGGCTACCAGGCCAACTCGCGAGTGATCACAACGGTGGATGAGCTCAGCCAGGAAACGATCAATCTGAAACGGTAGTTTTCGATGAAGACCATTGACGAAATCGGACACTTTAGCGACATCTCGCTCGATGTTCTCGTCGAGTTGGATCGCAAGGTGATGACAGTCCGGGATATTTTGGCCCTGGACAAAGGGAGTGTCATCAAGATGAACCGCTCGGCCGGTGAGAACCTCGACATTCTGGTCGGCGGGTCGCTCATCGCATTTGGGGAAATCGTGATTATCGAGTCGTCGATGGGCGTGCGCATTACCGATTTCAACCTGGAGGAATAACGCAACATGGAACAACTTACGCAAATTGCGGCGATTGCCGGTACCCTCTGTTTGCTGTGGCTCACCCTGGAAGGGTTGCGGCGACTGCGCTCCAATAACCCAGGAACGCAGCGCGTGCAGGTGCAGCAGCGCGTCACCCTGGCCAACGGCTGTCAACTCGTCGTCATTCAATGGGCCGGCCGGGAAATCCTACTGGCCACCGGGAATCACCCTTGCAGTGTGCTGGCTGCCAAGCCGGCGCCGGCACCAGAAGTTCAGGTGGAAACGGGTGGCGTATGGGCACACTAGTCCTACGCGTTGCGGTTCTATGGCTTTGCGCAACGGCAAGCTGGGGCGCCCCGACTGATCTGCTGACGGCGGCGACTCGAGGGCCTGGGCCCACAGTAAACGCACAGCAGGCGACGCTTGGCGTGCCGATGCAGATCGTGCTGTTGCTGACCGGGTTGACCCTTCTTCCCGTCCTGTTGATGTCGGTGACGCCATTCCTTCGTATCACGCTCGTGTTGCATTTCCTCCGGCAGGCAATCGGCACCCAGGCTACGCCGTCGAATCCAGTGCTGATCGGATTGGCCATGTTTCTGACGATGATGATCATGCAGCCGACCCTGCAGAAATCCTACGAGGAAGGGTGGCAGCCTTACGAACAGGGGACGTTAGCTGGCGATGCGGCCATGAAGAAGGGAATGGAGCCGGTACGCGGGTTCCTGGTGAAGTATGTCCGGGAGAAGGACGTTCAGATGCTGCTTGACGTCTCACACACGGCGCCTCCCGCCAAAGCAGCTGACCTGGAGTTGCGAATACTGATGCCCGCGTATGTGCTGAGCGAGTTGAAGACAGGATTCCAGATCGGCGCGATGCTGTTCCTCCCTTTCCTGATCATTGATTTGCTGGTGGCTTCCGTGACTCTCAGCGTCGGGATTGTGCAGTTGCCTCCAGCGATGGTCTCTTCGCCGTTCAAAATCCTGCTGTTCGTGCTTGTTGACGGATGGAACCTGGTGGCCGGTTCTCTGGTGCGGTCCTTCTACTGAAACTTATGACTCCCCAAGCTGTCTCTGAAATCGTTCGGCAGGCGTTGATGCAGACCTTCTGGCTGGCGCTGCCGCTGCTGCTCGTCGGCTTTGTGGCCGGGGCGATTATCAGTCTGATCCAAATTGTCACCTCGATTCAGGATTCCGCGTTTGGATCCGTTCCGCGATTGGCGGCGTTTCTGGCTGCAATTTTCTTGTTCTTACCTTGGATGCTGACTCGATTGATGGAATACACAATCGGCATTTTCGGGGATCTGGGGCGATATGCCCATTGACGCCATTCACCTGCAGGGCTCGTATTCCTCCGCTGAACTACGGATCCCCTTTGGCCTCCTGTTCAACTTCGGGCTGGTACTTTGCCGGATGACGGGATTGCTGACGTTTATTCCGATTCCCGGGCTCCGGTTGGGATTTGAACTCCATCGACTGGTGTTGGCGGTGCTGTTCACGGTACTGCTAATGCCTTGGTCCGGGCAGACCGACCGTGCTCTGTACTCGCTCGGGGAGATGGCGAAGATCGCGCTCTCCGAAGCGGCACTGGGAATCGGTCTGGGCCTTTGTGTGGCTCTGATTCAAGAGGGAATTCAACTGGGGACGCAAATGGTTGGTCTCCAAGCTGGTTTCTCCTATGCATCCACGATCGATCCGACTAGCAATGCCGATTCGGCGATCCTGCAGGTGCTGGTGAGCCTCGGATCGTCCCTATTGTTTCTGGCTATGGGCCTGGATACCGTCTTGTTCCGGTTTCTCCTTTCGGGGTTGCAAACCGTTCCACCAGGCCAGTTCACTTTAACGACCCAGCACGTTGGCGCGGTGATGGCGCTTTTTCCGCAACTGTTCATCGATGCCATCCGATGCTCCCTGCCGATTGTGGCGATTCTGCTTGTGATCGATACAGCGCTGGCGCTGTTGAGCCGCATTCAGCCGCAATTGCAGTTGTTGTCGTTGAGCTTTCCGCTGAAGATGTTGGCCTCGATGGTGTTGCTGGCGTATGGGACGCCGATGTTGCCCGGCGCCGTCGAGCGTGCTTCGTTGCGTTCGTTCGAAGTGATGCAGCTTCTGATGGCGGGGCCGAGGTAGCGAAATGGGCGACGGCGATAACAGAACAGAGAAAGCGTCACCGCGAAAACTGGAGCAGGCCCGTAAAGAGGGCAACTTCATTTCGACGAAGGAATTGGTCAGTGGCGCCCAATTCATCGTCTTCGCGATGTTGCTGCTGTCCGGATTTCAGGAATTTCTCTTTGACGCCGTTGGTTATACCAAGAGCTTTGTGAAGTTGGCCTTCTCCGGGACCGACTTGCAGCGGGAGGGGCTCGTCTACCTGTTTAGAAATCGCCTGGCGCCAGCCATGGGGGGCCTTCTTGTGAGCGGTTTGATGCTGTCGGTCACAGCTCTCATCGCGCAGCTTGCGGCTTCCAGACTGGGCGTGTCCGGTAAGAAACTGGCACCCGACCTGCAACGGCTGAATCCGATGTCGCGGATTACGGAATTGCCATCGCAAAATCTCTCGCAGTTTCTACGCTCGGCGCTTTTGCTGCCCGTCTTCCTCGGCGTCGCTTCCTGGCTTGTGTGGACCCACGCCCAACAGTTTCTCTATTTGCCTCTCATGCCTTGGGCCCAAGGCGTGACGGTGGTTGGACAGTCTCTGCGTGATCTGATCGAGCGGGCCCTCTACGTGTTCCTGTTTCTGGGTCTATTCGATTGGATGCGCCAGAACCAGAAGTACATGAAGAAACTCCGGATGAGCAAGCAGGAGCTTCGGGACGAACACAAAGAGGTCGAGGGCAATCCGCAGATCAAAGCTAAGGTTCGCCGTATGCAGCGCGACATGTCCCGTCGCCGGATGATGGCCGACGTGCCGAAGGCCTCTGCTGTCATTGTGAATCCGACCCACTACGCGGTTGCGATTCGCTACGATCTTGGCGCCGGCGCGGCGCCGAAAGTCGTCGCCAAGGGTCGTAACCACGTGGCACGCCGGATTCGTGAACTGGCGATTTCGAGCGAAGTCCCGATCATCGAAAACCCGCCATTGGCTCGCGCTCTGTTTGCCGCGGCGGAGGTTGGCCAGGAGATCCCGCCCCACCTGTACAAAGCCGTCGCAGAGATTCTTGCCTACCTTTACCGCATCATGGGCGGGCGTCTGCCCGGCCAGTCGTTCGCCTGATTTGAATTCTGAATTTCCTTTCCCACCACCATGTCAGCTCCTGCCTCTACCATTCCCGCCGTAACCGCCGAAATCCCGCCGCAGGCTCCAGTGAGCACGGGAAAAGGCCCTCGCAAGCCCCCCGCACCCAAGGCGGGCAAGGCAGCGGCCGGTTCGCTGGAGAAGATTCCCTGGCGGGACCTATCCGTCCCGCTCGGGGTGCTTGGCATTGTGCTGTTCATGATCACGCCGATTCCCGCGTTTCTGCTGGATCTGCTAATCAGCGCGAACATCACCTTATCCGTCATTCTCCTGCTCGTCTCGATCTACATAGCCCGGCCGGTCGATTTTAGCGTGTTCCCAACGGCGCTCCTGTTGATGACTCTGTTCCGGCTTGCGCTGAACATCTCTTCCTCGCGTCTCATTCTGTTGCACGGCAACAGCGGTACCGCCGCCGCGGGCGGGGTGATCGAGGCGTTCGGGAACTTTGTTGTCGGTGGGAACTACATTATCGGCCTCGTCATCTTCCTGGTCTTGATTGCCATCCAATACGTCGTCATCAACCATGGCGCGGTACGTATCTCGGAAGTGACTGCCCGCTTCACCCTGGATGCCTTGCCTGGCAAACAAATGTCGATCGACTCGGATCTCAATGCCGGCCTCATTGATGAGGCGGAGGCCAGGCAACGTCGCAAACAACTTTCCGCGGAGGCCGAATTCTTTGGAGCCATGGATGGTGCATCGCGGTTCACCCAGCGAGACGCGGTAGCCAGCATCATCA